>JAFTBT010000069.1 GCA_017455085.1 Synergistaceae bacterium | reverse complement strand
TGTCTTGCCGTCTCCGTAGTTGAACGTTGCAGTAATCTTGTCGGCCATCTGTACGGAGTTGATGTAGCACCGGAAGCCGTAATATGTCTTCTTCTTGTTCATGAACTCCGGGTCGAAGTACTGTGGAGGGGTTGAGCTGCCGCCTGCTATGCCGAAGTCCATGTAGGTGTTCGTGTAGTCGAATTTGTCGGCATCCGGAAGGTTCATGTAGAAGTTTACGCCGATCTGTCCGCTGAGGAGCAGTGAGTGAGTACGGAACTCTGGCTTTTCTTGAGTTTCCGGGTTGGTGACTGTGAGCGTGTACTTTTTCGAGTCACAGCAGTATATGTTTCCGCATTCAACAGTGAATGTGTAAGTCCCCGCTTTTGTGGGTATTCCGCTCAATGTGCAAGTATGAGAACCAGAGCCAGTGTATGGGTAACTCAGCCATGAGGGAACATCACTTGCAGGTCTTACTGTCCACACAAGCCCAAGAGGATTTGAAGTTCCTGACACCTCAAGCGTTACTGAGTACTCTTCGCCGACTTTAGCATTCGGGAGAGACTCGGTGAGTATCTTTATAGGTTCGTGGACATAGATTATCAGGCTCTTAGTTGTGGAAGCCCCAAATTTATTTGATGCAGTAACTTCGAATTTGTACGACTTCCCATAGAGAGAGACTGCATTATGCTCTATTGCGCTGTCAGATACCATACCGCTGATCGTTCCTGTAGTCTCCGAGAGAGTAAGCCCATCCGGAAGATCTCCGCTAGTTATCCTCCATGATGTTACAGATATATCTGCTTCAAGTGTTTGGCTGTATTGCTGTCCTGTTCCTGCTTCCCAGAGGCTTTCCGTTGTGATAGTGATCGGGTAAGGTTCGTCATCAGTGCCGTGAATTGTCATCGAGAATGAATTTTCAGTGTACAAGCCACGTATGTCCGTAACCTTAAGAGCAAATGTGTAAGTTCCCGGGTCTGCTGGTATGCCTTCGAGGTAGAAAGCACCGCCATCCTGACGAATGAAGAATCCCGGAGGAAGTGTGCCGCCTGATATGCTGAATGTGTAGTCCTCTGTGCCGCCGTTCACCTGCACACTTGATGAGTACCATGTATTGATGACGTATGCGTCCGGGAAATTTCCGGTGATGGACATATCTTCTGCCTTTGCTGGTGCGGAAGAGGCTTCTCCTGTAACCATTACGCTGAATTGACGCTCAGCATATGCATTCCTGCTGTCAGTAGCTCTCAGTGTGAATGTGTAAGTCCCTCCTGTGTTAGGAATGCCCTCAATGTACACGGCAGAATCCAAGGGCCTCAAAGACAGCCCCGGAGGCAGAGTCCCGTCAACTACAGACCAGCGCGGTGTTCCGGTGCAGCCCTGAATATAGATGTCGCTGGAGTGTTTTGCGTTGATCTGTATTTCGGAGGCAAAGTTTCCAGTTATCGACATATCATCAGCGTCATACGGAGTGCCGTTGATTTTCACGGTGAACTGACGGTCAACATAAGCGTTCCTGTTATCAGTAGCTCTCAATGTGAATGTATAAGTGCCTGCCGTATTAGGAATGCCCTCAAGGTAAACAGGATGCCCTAACAGCTTAACATACCCTGATTGTATCAATGATAAGCCCGGTGGAAGAGAGCCGCTGACAATAGACCATTCCGGATTACCCGTATTATTTCCCTTAACATGGACTTGACTGTTATACTTCTGGCCGTTGTACTTTTCGTTAATCTTCAAGCTGGCAGCTAGATCTCCGCTTATCACCATATCATCAGCCTCATACGGATTATTGATCTTCATTGTAACTTGATGGTCAGCGTAAACATTCCTGCTGTCAATAACTCTCAGAGTGAACGTGTAAGTGCCTGCCGTATTAGGAATGCCCTCAAGATAAGCTATTTCATCTCCATAATAGTTTTGGGTACACAATGATAGACCTTGCGGAAGTGTTCCATTTACAACAGACC
Organism: Synergistaceae bacterium; assembly: GCA_017455085.1. The sequence continues at coordinate 48,620 of JAFTBT010000069.1, read as the reverse complement.
AGTGCAGCGAACCTTTCTCTCCATAAACATTTAAGTAACTTCCGAGCCCGGAGCCCTTGTATCCTTCGTACCGTCTATTAATAGCCCAACTGTCTATGAAATCGTGTTTAGTGATGCTCATATCGCTAGCTTCTGTGATCTCTGTGTAGTCTCCGGTTATGCTGACGGTATAGCTTTTCTCTGCGTAGAAAGTCTGCATGTCCGTTACCCTAAGTTTGAAGGTAAAATCCCCCGCCGTTGTAGGTACTCCTTCAAGGTAAAAATTATGTTCGTTATCTTGAGTATCCTGACGAATATACAGGCCGTCAGGAAGTACTCCTGTAATGCTGAATGTGCGACATCGCTCGGATTTTACGGATACACAGCTTTGATACCAAGTCCCGGCATCGCCCGAAATGGTGAATGTCCCAGAAAGCAGATCATCTTTTTGTTCGCAGTTAGCCTCCTGTACAGTGTATGAAAACTCACGTTCAACACAACAATCACGCCTATCCGTTATCCTCAGCGAAAATTTCCATGTGCCTGCAGTGTCAGCTTTGCCATCAAGTGCGAAAACAGAGCCGTCCTGCCTTATACGCATTCCCGGCGGAAGTGTACCGTCCGTTATAGTGAACGTGTAATCTCCGACTCCACCTTTCACCAGTATGTAGCCTGATGTCTGGAAATCATAGGCTATGGTCATGTCATCAGCTTTTCTTGCCGCAGCTGGAGACCCAAAGACCAGCACAACGGCCATAACACACAGTAACTTGGCCGTACGCACGAAAATACTACTATGTTTCATGTGGCATCGTTCCTTACGTGAAATATATTATGTTGAAGAAATGGGGAATACTTCGGAAAGTATAGCACAGCCCACAAAAATACCTCCCCTGCTCTTCACAAGGGAGGCCAATAGATTTTTCGTTATTCACCTGCTCATAATGCCATTCCACAATACAGCATTACTCTTCAAGTTCAGAATGTCTACTCTCAACTTCAGGGGGTGTATTCTCACGATCAACTATCGCCTGAATCTCGTCATGGTTAATGACTTCCTTATCCTGCAACATCTTCGCAACCTCATGCAGAATCTTTTCATGTTCCTTCAGGATATTCACCGCCGTATCCTGCGCCTCACTAACCAGCCTCCGAATCTCCGCATCTATCCTCTGCGAAGTCTCCTCTCCCACGTCATTCCGCACTCCGCTCTCTCCACCCAAGTACATCATCGCCGGAGCCGCATACCTCACAGGCCCAAGCTCCTCCGACATCCCGAACTCTATCACCATCCTTCTGGCGATATCCGTAGCCCGCTCGAGGTCATTCGATGCACCCGTAGACGCTTCGTAGAATATCAACAGCTCTGCAGCCCTTCCGCCCAACATAACGGCCATTCTGTTACGCAGCTCATTTTCTCCCACAAGATAGTGATCCTCGTTCGGCCTCTGGAGTGTGTAGCCGAGTGCCCCCTTCGTCGTGGGAATGATACTGACTTTGTGGACTGGGTCAGTTCCCGGCAGATAGCACGCCACCAACGCATGCCCTGTCTCGTGATAGGCTACTTTCTTGCGGACTTCGGGAGTTAGCGGAGTCTTTCTCTGGAGTCCTGCAACTACGCGCTCAATTGCGAGGTCGAAATCATTCATCGAGACTTTTTCTGCCTTGCGTCTGGCAGCGAGCAATGAAGCCTCGTTAGCGATATTCGCCAAGTCTGCACCAGAGAATCCCGGCGTAACCTTTGCTATTGCCCGTAAGTCTATCTCCGGAGCAAGGGGTAATTTCTTCGTGTGGATCTTGAGGATCTCCTCGCGGCCTTCTTCTGTAGGCAGCACCACCTGAATCTGCCTGTCGAACCTTCCCGGACGCAAAAGTGCCTGATCCAGAATCTCCGGCCTGTTCGTCGCGCCCATAATCACCACTCCGTTGTTGTCCTCGAAACCGTCCATTTCCGCGAGTAACTGGTTGAGTGTGGCTTCCTGCTCTGAGTTGCTGTTGAAGTTCCGCATTCGTGCCTGGCCTATAGCGTCGATCTCATCCACGAAAATTATGCACGGAGCTTTTTTCTTGGCCTGGTCGAAAAGGTCACGCACCCTAGCCGCGCCGACACCTACAAACATTTCCACGAAGCTCGATCCCGTGATGAAGAAGAACGGTACACCTGCCTCACCTGCACACGCTTTTGCGAGCAACGTCTTTCCTGTGCCGGGAGGTCCCACGAGCAGCACACCTCTGGGAAGTTTTGCGCCGAACTTGTCGAAACGTTTCGGGTCCTTGAGAAAGTCGATAATCTCCCGGAGTTCTACTTCTGCTTCGCCTGCTCCTCCTATGTCGTTGAAGTGTACGCCGCTCATTTCGCCCTGTAACTCTTTGGCCTTGCTCCTCCCGAATGAGAAAATCCCTCCGCCTCCTGCGCCTCCGTGCATGTTCCTGAAAATCAAGTACCAGATTATGACCAGCGGCAACATAGGCAGGAAAATTCCCATGAGCAGATCTATCAAGCCCTCATTGTTCGCGACACCTCCGAAGGTGATATCAGCACTGGCGAGCCTCTCGATCAAGAACGGGTCTGTGAGGCGCACAACACTCTTCACGCTCTTGGGTCTCTTTGCGGCGACGTTGAAGATTTTTCCGTCAACTATGGGCATTTTGTCGGGGCTTAGGGCTGATTCTTTGAGCTTGTAGATTATGCGGCCTTCGGTGATGTCGGCTTTCTCGATGTCCCTGCTCGTGAGGTCAGCCAGAAACTCGCTGTAAGGGACTTCGGTTTTGCTCTCGTTCCACGGCTTGTATATATACTCAGCGAACAGCCACGCAAGTATCAATGCACCGAGAAAATACCATACTGAAAATTTTTGTCCTTTGTTCATGTCAAATTATGTTGGGGTATCCTTTCATGAAAGATTTTGTGTGTTAAGTCAAGAGTGATAGTGCTTTAGAGTCTGGAGCTTCTCATGATTGCTCTTCCGCCCTGATTACGGCGTGTCCTGTCCTTGATGGCCTCGAATTTCTCTGCGATCTCCTCACGTTCCGACTCGCTCACCGGCATAGTGTCAAGAAAGCTGTTGACTCTTCCCTCAATGTCAGCAATCTCTTTCGTGCTTGGTGGAATAGTCCGGCCGATATTCTGGAGACTCATGGTCGCGAGATCCGCAATCAACACGGCCAAGTTATGGAGGTCTGCATCATCTTGGGGGTCATTTCTGGACGAAGAAGCCTGTTTTTCGGGGGAGTACCTAGTCGCGAACGTCAAGAACCCCACGCACGCCGCAAGACATGCCGCACCTTTGGAGGTGTCATTGACGTAAAACATATAGGCCGCAAAAATCGCAGTGATTATCCCCGCGCAGAAAAGCACCCAGCGTAAAAACCTGTCCAGCGTCATGATGTGATTATCCTCCTGAGTTCGGCACACGCAGCTTCTAACTTGTCATTCACGATCACGTAGTCGTATTTGTCCCTGAGTGAGCGTTCTGTGATTGCGTTTGCGAGTCTGGTTTGCAGAGCTGATTCTGTCTCGGTGTGTCGGTCTCTGAGTCTGCGTTCAAGCTCCTGAATCGAAGGCACATCCACGAACACCAATACTGCCTCCGGAAATTTCGCCTTGACCTGAAGCGCACCCTGCACGTCAATTTCCAGCAATACATTCTTTCCGGAATCGAGTACCTTCATCACGTCAGCCTTCAGTGTCCCGTACATGTCATCGTGAACGTGAGCATACTCCAGAAACTCATCACGGGCTGTCCTGTCTGCAAAATCCTCACGCGTGATGAATCTGTACTGCACCCCGTCAACTTCGCCGTCTCGTGGCTTTCTGGTGGTGCATGAGACCGAGTACACCAGATCCGGAATATCCTTCAGGGCATTTTCCCGCAACGTGCCTTTACCTGCGCCGCTTGGCCCTGACAACACAAACAGCCTGCCTACTCTATGTTCTGAATCTGTTCGCGCATTCTCTCTATGCATGTTTTCGCCTCGACTACTCCCCACCTGAATTGTGCATCATTTACCTTTGAGCCCATAGTGTTAGCCTCGCGGTTCATCTCCTGAATCAGGAAGTCCATACGTTTCCCTGACGGTTCTTTTGCCTCTATGACCTGCCGGAATTTCTCGCAATGTGCCTCCAGCCTCACAATCTCCTCCGACACGTCCCACTTGTCCGACATTAACGCCACTTCCTGAGCGACTCTGTTTGCGTCAATCTCCAGACTATAGTGTTCCATGACGTTCTCGATACGTGTGCGCAGGGACTCTAGTGCTTCAGCGTTCGCGACTATCCAGCGTTCTTTGAGGGACTGCGTGAGCTTCACGAGCATGTTCAAGTCCGCCTCTACCTTTGCTTTGAGCTTGAGGCCTTCGGATCTCTTCATGTCCACAAGCGAGTTCACCGCCCTCATGATCAGCGCGTCCCATATTTCGGGGTTTTCGTGCGCGGCCTGTTCAGCGATATTGTTGTTCTCGTCATAGACTCCTGGAACAAGCAGCAAGTTAGTGATGTCCTTCGGGATGTCCATGTGTGAACGTTTAGCGATTCTGCGCACCTGATTCAGTAAGTTCATGAGGCCTTCTTCATCAAGGAGGGGTATTCTTGCGCCGGGAGACCATGTGATTTCTGCGGAGAGCTTGACTTTTCCGCGAGTGATGGAGTTCCTGAGGAGGTTAATGATTCGATTCTCCAGTGATGATAACTCTCTGGGAAGTCTTGCCGAAAAATCCTGATACTTGTGATTCACGGAAGTAATCTCTACTGAGACTCTGCCCCACGAAAAATCCTGTGAGCTGCTTCCGAAACCTGTCATGCTTAAGAACATATCACACTATCCCTCCGCTTCGAGCTTTCTCATTGCGTCATTGAGGCTGTCCATGATGATCTTGCGGCCTGCTTTGCTGTCGTAGACCTCGTCACTGAATCGCAACGGTTCACCGAAAGTTACGCGCAGTTTTGTGGGCTTGATGAACCCTGATCCGGGAGGCATTGCCCGAAAAGATCCGTGTATGAACGCCGGGAGTATGGGTGCATGTTCGTGGGCAGCAATCACCGCGACTCCGCCCTCCAATGGCTGAAGTTTGCCGTCAAGAGTCCGGCCGCCCTCCGGGAAGATCAGCACATCGCTTCCCTCCTGATAGAGCTTCATGAATCCCTTGAGTGCTCCTGCGGCTGATGAGTTGCTCTGACGCGACACGGGCACTGCTCCCAAAGCGGTTATGCCTTTCCCGAAAAGCCAATTCGTGAAGAGTTCTTCCTTCGCCAAGTACCTGAGTCTTCGCGGGAAAAAACACCCCACTATTACGGGATCGAGATTGCTTGCGTGGTTGCAGGCCACTATGAATTTTTCGTCTTTGGGCAATTTGCACAGCCACCTTGACGAACAACGGTTGTATATGATGAGTAACACCTTGAGTACTGTACTAACTATTGCGTAGAAAATTTTGTTCTGTCCTGATTTCATGATAACGCCTTCCTGACTTCATGAAGTACTCTGTCAAGCACCTCGTCTTCAGTCATGTCGGATGTGTCTAAAAATATTGCACCCTCCGGAATGGTTAAGGGTGCTGTCTCACGCGTGGAGTCGTGTTTGTCCCGCTCGATTATCGCCGCTAAAATATCGTCATAGTTTGCGCTCTTGCCCTTGCTGACTCGTTCGGAATATCTGCGTTTTGCTCTGGCCTGTGGACTCGCCGTCATGTAGAACTTCACAAGCGCGTCCGGAAACACCACGCTTCCCACGTCCCGGCCTTCCGCGATGATGGAGCCGTGTTTGGGCTGTTCCTGCTGCAACCCCAAAAGTGCCTCACGCACCGCAGGCAGTGCAGAATACACCGAAGACATCTCGTCCGCTGTGGGAGTGCGAATCTCTCCGCTGACGTCAAAATCATTCACAAACACTCTGCCGTTTCGGAGTTCGACCCTGATTTTTCCGAGTGCCTCACGCAAAATTTCCTCGTTGTCGGGTTTGACTTCCGCCGCGTTCAGAATCACCCCTATAGCCCGATATATTGCTCCGGTGTCAAGATACTGTATTCCCAGCTCATGGGCAGCACGTTTCGCAATGGAGCTTTTCCCCGCACCAGCAGGGCCGTCTATCGTGATTACGTATGACAATTTTTCTCACAGCCCCGTCATGTCGCCCATATCCATAGAGACATTTCCGACAAAGTCAACCATCTCGGATAATAGATTCTCGAAATTCTTGATGCCGAGTCTCTCGATGCTCTCAGGGAACATATACGCCTGCAAGCCGTCAGCTCCGAGTCCGATCCCAAGCATGAGGCATATCGTGTTGGCGAGCGTTACGACATCAAGCAAGGGCTGATACTTGAGTTTCTCTTTCGGTAAATCATTAGGCTTGTGGTGATAGGCTACGACTGTCCTGTATGACTCCGGCATGTCCCACTTGCTTATGAGTATTTCGCCGATAGCCGCATGGTCAAAACCCAACACCTGCACTTCCGCTTCAGTGAATGGGATATGTTTCTCCTCGACCATCTTCACGATAATTCCGTAGCCGAATCTCACATAGTCATTCAGAATCACCTTGCCTATATCGTGCAGGAGTCCACCTACATACGCGTCTTCAGCACTGACTTTCTCGGTAATCTTGGCCAGCTCACGGGCAGTATATGCCACCATCAGCGAATGCCTCCACAGTTCTCCGCGATCCAGCGCATAGCCAGAAAGCCCCTTATCCATTGACGAATACACCGTAGCAGCAAGCACTATGTTACTGACACTCTTATAGCCCAATAACGCAATGGCCTCCGAAATGTTGGAGATCTTTCGTGTCATTCCGTATGCAGCAGAGTTTGCCAGCTTCAGGATACGCAGCACAAGACCTTCATCGCGCGAGAGACTCTTAGCGACATCCGCAGCATTGCTTTCGGGGTCATTAAGTTTTCTCATGGTCTCAAGCACGAACTGCGGAAATGATTTTATGTCCTGCATTTTGCTGATGATTCTGGTACGGATTAATTCTCTGGATTTCTCATCTATCTCACTCACGGACTTTTGCCCCCTTTTCGTGAAAAGATTAATGTGTTAAACGATTCCACCGTCAAATATTTTAGAGTACAGCTCCGAAAAAGACAAACCAGCGTATTCACCGACATTGAGATTTTCAAGCACCATATTACCGATTCTTCTGCGTATGAGCCGCTCGACTCTGAAGCCTGCCTCGCGCGCCATGAGCCTGACTTCACGCTTGAGTCCCTCCACAATCACGATAGACAGCCATTGATTCACGGGTTCTCTGTCCAGAATCTCAACACTCACCGGCACGACATGATGCCCCTCCAGAATCTCGAAGCCCTTCCGCCAACGTGATAACTGCTTTGCGTTGATAGGGATGTTGAGTAATGCCTCGTACTCCTTGTGAATCTGCTTTGACGGGTGAAGGATGCTCTGCGTAAAACTGCCGTCATTCGTGAGGATTAAGAGTCCTTCGGATTCGCGGTCAAGCCTGCCCACAGGGTAAAGCCTTCCGGAGTGTTCGGGTATGAGGTCGACAACAACGGGGTCGTATTTGTCGCTTGCAGCACACACGTAGCCTGCGGGCTTATTGATGACGTAATAGGCGTGTTCCGAGAGAGTGAGGGGCTTTCGGTCGAGAGTAACAGAGTCGTTTTCGGGGTCAACCTGAAAGAACGGAGCGAGTACGATTTTTCCGTTGACCTGTACCCTTCCGGAAAGGATGATGTTTTCGGCTTTGCGTCTGGATGCCACACCGCAGGACGCTATAAACGCGTTAAGCCTCATATTAATTCTTAGCCTCCGCAATTTTTCTGCCAGCCCAGACGAATAATTTTTCTGACAGTTCATCAAAGCCCAAACCAGAATCCGGATGAAGTATTTCGCGTTCTTCCTGACTAACCAGCCTCGCAAGTGTGCAATGCCTCTTCACGTACCGCCCTGTGTTCATGAAGTACGAGGCCTGAATCACGAATGCTGCGGATTTGTACAAACCTGAAAGAATATCTGCGTCCCTTTCGTGAAGAAAGTTGTGCACACATGCATGATATATATTGCACGATCCGGAAAGCACCGCGCGATTTACAGCCTCATTACTGACCAGCGCAAGCACTTCAACAAGGCTTCCTCTGATGGGCAGTGTATCACGGCAGAAGTGGAATAGCTCTGAAGTTTCCCAGTGCATAAGCTCATCACGTCCGGAGATGAATCCGCATATTTTTTCGCGTTCGGGCAGGTCATTAAGCATTTCACGATATGCAGCTAAATCCGTTATGGTGAGCCTGTCAAAAATCACAACTATATCGATGTCGCTGGACTCTTTTGCTTCGCCTCGTGCGTAACTTCCCTGAATGCCTAAGAACCACACCCGGCCCGAAAAATTCTCATCAAGCCGTCCGCAAAACACCTCAAGCCACGCGTCAATATCAATCATAATCTTTTGGGATTCACCAGCAAACCCATAGCCGGATACACTTCGCTCATGGTCTGCCTCGCTACCCTGCCTGCTCTCTGTGCACCATCAGCAAGAATCTCATCCAGCAGGGACTTTTTGCCCTCATACTTTGCTCTGCGCTCCCTCACCGGCTCCATCATGGCCTGCAAATGCACATTGAGCTTCTTCTTGCAGTCAATGCACCCTATGCCTGCGGACTTGCACCCTTCGCAGATTTCGGCCTTCTCGTCTTCGTCATGGTTGAAGACCTTGTGCAGATCCCACACTGGACATTTTTCGGGGTCTCCTGGATCTTTGCGGCGCATCCTCGCCGGATCCGTGAGCATGGTGCGTAACTTCTGCCACATGGACTCTGCGCTCTCCGAGATCTCCAGAGCGTTGCCGTACGACTTGCTCATTTTGCGGCCGTCAGTTCCCGGAACTTTTGGGGTTGTGGTGTACAGCGGCTGAGGCTCAACCAGCAGACCTTCACCGAAAAAGTTGTTGAACTTCCTCACGATCTCGCGGCTGAGTTCGAGGTGTGCGGCCTGATCCTCACCCACAGGGACAAACTCGGCTTTGTAGAGCAATATATCCGCTGCCATCAGGACAGGATAGCCCAAAAATCCATACGTGCCTAAGTCCTTATTCCTGATGTTGAAGAGCTGCTCCTTGTACGTTGGATTCCTGTAGAGTGAGCCTAAAGGGGTAATCATTCCCAGAGCAAGGGCTAACTCCGCATGCTGAGGTACATGCGACTGAATGAACAGGGGGGATTTTTCGGGGTCAAGCCCAACAGCCAGCCAATCCAGCAAAGCAGTGTAGCAAAATTCTCCGGTGTTCTCGGATTCGGCATAGTTCGAGGTGAGTGCGTGCCAGTCAGCTATCGCGTAAAAGCATTCGTAATCTTCGTTCTGCTGCAGGCGTACAAAGTTGTCCAGAGCTCCAGCCATATGCCCCAAGTGTAATGGGCCTGTGGGTCTCATTGCGCTTAATACTCTATGTTTCATGTGTGTAAATTCTCCTGTCAGTTAAAACATGCACATATCCATCTTCGAGATTTTTCCGTCCTTAGTCTTGATTCTCAGGCAGCCGACTCGTGTTTCATCCTGTACAAGTTTCACCATAGTTCCACCGTAAAAAACATTGTCGTAAACTATGGACACTTCAACTTTTGATGCAACGTTCTTTATCGTTCGGAATTGGCCGGTAATGTAGCCGGGGTATTCGTCTCCGTACATAGAGCGAAACACCCACTGCGAGTCGTACTGAAAATCGGGGTGAATATAGTTAAGCAGTTCGGAAGCATCCAGATTTTTCCATGCCTCCGCTAATATCTCTACAAGTTCTTCGTGATTCTTCTCCATAAGAATATATCTCCTAGATTCTCAGCGGTTCGGGAAGTGCTTTCACGTCAAGTATCTCCGTCATGAATCCGCCGAGTGATATTTTTCGTGCAAGTTCCGGGATTGATGCCCTCTCCATTTCTCCGTGATTGATGACTCCAATCGCAAGCCCTTCGTTCACCGCGTCAGAGAGTTCGTGATATTTCATGTCTGCCGTCAAGTAAATATCTGCCTTGAGCTTTTTGGCCGCCCTCCAAAATTCTGAGCCAGACCCTCCGCAAAGTGCTACACGCGAGATCTTTGCAGGCTGTCCGTAGCAATCTATGTGCGTCAGTCCCCACGAGGCTTTGACGTGTTCCAGAAACGCAGGCCGGAACATCCCAGCGGGCAATCTCCCAACGACTCCCAGCTCGTCAAGGGGCTGTGTATCCTTCAGGCCAAGCAATGCAGCAAGTGTGTCGTTCACGCCGCCGGGGGCTTTGTCCCAGTTGGTATGTGCAGCAATGATGCTAATATTTCTACGTACTGCCTCAAGAATTGCCCTGCCCTGCTCCGAAATGTCAGTGATGCTCTTCACGCCCCTGAATATCACAGGATGATGACACACCATCACGTTGCACCCGCGCTCTTCCGCACCGAGAACTGCATTGCTCACAGCGTCAAGGCATACGGCGACTCTCTCGACTTCAGCGTCAAGACTGCCCACTAGAAGGCCGGAGTTGTCCCAGTCTTCAGCGAGGGAGAACGGCGCAAATGTGTCTATATGCTCCAAAAGTTCACGTATCTTCATGAAGGGTTGCTGTCTGGAAAATTGCGCTCAGGGAAAAATGATTTTACACGCTCTAAAAATTCATCAACCATTGCGGGCGTGTGAATGAACTTCGGGTCTGACAAGTCAAGCTCTATGCAGTTCAGCTCTCCGGCAATCTCTGACTTCACGAAATCCAGAAATGGCATGTATGCGTCGTACAGACTTCTCCAGTAAGATTCTCCTGCGTCTATTTCGTCCTGCCTGCCGCGTGCGTGGATGCGCCTCATGATCTCGTCAAATGGACACCGGACCAGCACAAGCAATCGGGGGAATTTCACGTACCTCAAGAGCGAATCATAGAGTGTCAGGTAGCAGCCGAGCTGACTGTCGGAAAAATATCCGTCCCTGTAGTAGAGTTTGGCATAGACTTTATCGCCGAAGATGCTCCTGTCCATGATGTAGTCGTTTTCTTCGCTGGCACATAGATACTGAGCAAAACGTGTTACTAGAAAGTTTAACTGCATGGGAAAAGCCCAGCGGTTGTCGTGGTGAAAGCGGCTGAGCAGGTCTAAGGGGTCTCGGAACTCTTCAGGCATAATCTTGAAGCCGAGACGTTCAGAGAGTAGATTAACGACAGTAGATTTTCCGCTTGCGGTCATTCCTTCAACGATGATCTGAATCTGACCCAAAATATAGACTCCTTTGTGAAAATAGTATGTGTAAGAATTATGCGATTATACCAGATTGCAAAACTCGTAAAAAATTATTATCATAAACCTGTAATTCATCGATTGACATATAACTTTATGGAGGCTACAATGTTAAAAACAGACAACAGACAACAGACAACAGACAACAGACAGCAGACAACAGACAGCAGACACACCTTTTGCATAATTTCCAATATAGCTAACGTACATCTGACTAAAGAATTAGGCCCGTTAGCATTGGGCATGATGACTTATCACGGTTATGATTCCTTCATAGCAACTTACGAAAACGGAGACTATCTCAACTTGAAATATCTTCCTGGCGTACGTATGGAGTTTATCCCTAGAATTTCAAAGAACTGGATCATAGATGCGTGTATCTGGATTGCCAAAAATGCCCGGCGTATCGATTTATTCAATATATTTCATCCGATCTTTAAGTCATTTTTATTTGCGTTTATCTACAAGCTGCTTAACCCTAAGGGCAAAATATACCTGAAATTTGACGGAGCTTATCGCAACACTGGCAGAGGCTCATTCTGGAAACGTTCGCTGTACCGCTGGCTGGTGAAACACTCCGACTGCGTTAGCACAGAACTTGAGGGCAACGATAAACTCTTATCCGAAGACTGGGGGCGCAAAATAATTTGTGTTCCCAACCCAATACTCCAGAACGAGATTCAGCCCTTCCGGCCGTTTAGTGAACGCAGCAACACGATTTTCTACGCAGGCAGAACGGAGCGCGAAAAGGGTACGCGCACACTGCTTGAGGCATTCGCAAAGATAGCAGGGCAGATTCCGGAATGGACGCTGAAACTTGCGGGGAGGATCACAGAACAGGACATAGTAGATGATTTTCACGCTGTACACCCAGAACTTAGGGAACGCGTGATCTTCACCGGAGAGATTCGCGACAGACAGACCCTCATGGACATGTACAGGGACGCAAAAATTTTCGCATTCCCTTCACGTTGGGAGAGCTTCGGAATTGCGTTGACAGAGGCGATGATGCAGGGATGTTTTGCTGTTGCGACAGATATACCCTCAACCAGAACACTCACCGAAAACTTCAGGTATGCTCTGGGAAGTCCAGTAGACGATGTTGACGGGCTGGCCAAGAACTTGCTGTATGCGTGTACACATGAGTCAGAGATAGAGGCTCTTGCTCGGGAAGGCAGGGATGCCACACTAAAACGCTGCGACCTGAAAAGAATCTGTGAAGTGATTGCTGAAGGGGTGATGTGATTTGCAACACGGATTGCAGGATATGGTATAATCTCGTAAAATCACAGCAAAATTCAGCAGAAGGAGTGTAGACAAAAGTGCTTGTAGCGGCTAAAATCGGACTACGGACTACGGACTACGGACTACGGACTACGCATATGATTATGCACTAAATGAGTCTGCACTGACGATACACAGAGACCGACGCTCTTGTGCTTGGAAGGGATTCTGAGCATGAGGGCGATTTTTTGTGTCTGAAAGGAGACGCGTATATTATGGTCAGAAAATTTTTAGCGTGTTTAGTAGTAGTAGTATTGTGGTGTACATGTGCGTTTGCAGACTGGATGCTGAATACTGCTCACCGCTCCATTACCGATTTTGTGAACGGCAAGCCAGATTACACAAACGCGAGGTTTTTGGGAATCTGGTCTGCGGCTGCGGATTGGAGCGGTGTCGCAACACAGGAGGATGTGAATCTCACTGGCAGTATGACATTCTCTGGGGGTAATTATTCCTTCTGGAACGGCAGAAACGGTGGTATGTTGACAAACTCAGGGACTCAGCGCACGTTCGGGCTTGCGTCTACAATGGACGTAGGAGGGGGGCTTGTGTATATGCCAACCACAGCAATGGGGGACTATATTGTGTTTTGTCTCTCAGCTGATGATGGACTCAACGGCGTAAATGTGAGCTGGAATTTTCCCGATAAGCCGTCCTATAACAGGCAGGCTATATTTCCCGATTACATGACGACTCAAGAGCAGTTAGAGTTGTATGTCCCTTATGTTGAGTATATCAGTTCAGGAAGTCAGGTTACTGGTCTTCGTTGGCGCGTGGTGAATCCCAACAACACATCAGAGGCCGTAACGTTCGATTTCAATGTCGGCTTCAGAGTATTTGGTGTTTGGGACGTAGGCGGATATTATCTATATGCTAACCAGTGGGAATATATCGAGGCAGGGAATCCTGTTTCAGGTGAGGTAACATTTGACAGCCCGATTAATGAGGCCGATATACAATTCATACTTGCTGCGTGGAATTACGGAGAAGGCAGTGCGGAGCGTATATATCAGTGGTACTTCTGCAAGCCGTCAGAGCCGGAAACTTGGCTGTACGAGAATCACACCTTCAACGCTTCATTGGTGAACGGAAAATCTGACTACAGCAAAGCAAGATTCGTTGAGATGTTCTTTGACGTTCAAGCGGATGAAAGCATCATTGCGGAGGCACGGCATTTCATGACAGAAGGAAGCCTAACGATTCCCGGCGGAGGCTACACACTCGGGAACAATAGCGAAACGAGGGATGAGAACATTCCGGGTGAAGTACTCGAAACTATACCGGCTGGCACGGATAAGGCATTCACGCTGAAAATGCGCCGCAACGTAGCACCCGGAGATACTTATCTGGAATATCAGCCCATTGACGAAAACGGCGTACTCATCGACTTCAGGAAGGACGCTGAAACAAATTTACCGGGCAGGACTATAACATGGACATTCCCGACAGAACCCAGCCTCAACGGCAGCGCAACAATCAGCAGCTTCAAGTCCACAGCTCAGCAGTTAGCGGAAGGTGTGCCGTATATTGAGCTTGTGAGCGCAGACGGAAAACTTACGGCTGTAAACTTCAGGATGGTAACATCATCGGACACATCTCGGGCATTAGCACTGCCATACAGGACAAACTTCCGGATTCGTTTTGGCCGCATTTCGCCTGACGTAACGGGGTACGATTACTGGTCCAACTGGATGTACAACACTTCATCAGGAACATGGACGCTTGACGAACCGCAGGACTTAAGCAACATGGACAGCATCACAGTGCGCTATCGTACTTGGGAGAACTCCGAAAAATCAGCGCGGTATCAGTGGCAATTCTACCCTGCCTCAGCAGACCCCAAACCCACACCCACCAGCCCGGATGTTACACCCACACCCACACCTGACCCCACACCCACACCCTCAGCACTCGTCATCACCACCACTACCCTCCCGTCAGGCACTACAGGCACAGCATACTCCACCACACTCACCGCAAACTCCTCAGGCGTAATCTGGTCGCTCATCTCCGGAACTCTCCCCGCTGGCCTCACACTTTCCTCCTCCGGCACAATCTCCGGCACTCCCACAACATCAGGCTCTTCCTCCTTCACCGTCAGAGCAACATCCGGCTCTCTCTCTGCGGAAAAATCCCTCTCCATCACCGTCAACCCTCCTAAAGGTTCGGTAGGCTCATCCGGCGGCGGCTGTGAGGCTTTCGCTGGACTCTCTGGGTTTATCGTTCTCGTAGCCCTCTTCAGGAAACTTCATCACTCCGCTTAAACTCACCGCACAAAAAACCGGGACTCCTCTCTAGGAATCCCGGCTCTCGTTTCATTGCCTCACTTCTTCTCAAGCATCACGCAATACCCCGTCACCGTCAGCACATATTCATCCGCATCAAAATCCGATACACCTTGCGGAGCATAGCTTATCCTCGCAGGTGAACATGACCCATCCGTGTAGAAATATATGATCTCCGGATTAAACTTCCACCCGTCGCCTTCAGGAGCATTCTTCAGCTTGAGCCTCTGCCACTCAAGTACTACGGGCTTATTCGCCGCCGTCCCCAGAAACACGCTCAAACTGTCAGCAGGTTCTTCCTTCTTCATGAGTGCTTCTGCGATAATACTTCCTCGCTGCTTGGCGGTATCCTTCTTCACCGAAAGCCTCACCGGAGTCCCAGACAGAGCCAAATTCCCGGCTTCCTCAAAAGCTCGCTGCAACACT
The DNA here is from genome assembly GCA_017455085.1 of Synergistaceae bacterium. The sequence continues at coordinate 33,440 of JAFTBT010000069.1, read as the reverse complement.
GCTGAATACGGCTCGAACTGGTGGGAGATTCTCGGCACAGCTACCGAAGCCATCATGCCGATGATCATCACCACAATCAATATCTCTAGGAGCGTGAAGCCCTTTCGTGAGCGAGAAGAGTGCCTGCTAGTCATAGTTCGTGATGTCAGCGTTTACCCCTTCCCCGCCTTCTTCACCGTCCGGGCCGTAGCTGGTGATGGTGATTCTGCCGTTCTGGTTTCTGTACACATACGGGTTGCCCCAAGAGTCATCAGGTACTTTCTTCATGTAGCCTCCATCAGCATACTTTCTCGGCACTGGTGAGGTTGTCGGTGCAGTGATGAGGGCTTCTAGCCCCTGCTGGGTTGAGGGGTAAAAACCGTTGTCGAGATGGTATTTTTCGAGAGCCTGCTCGATCTGGCTGATCTGGGTACGTGCGGCGGTTCTTTGGGCTTCTGAGACATTGGAGCTGATGTTGGGTACTACCAGCGCGGAAAGCAATCCCAGAATTACGACTACTACCATTATTTCGATGAGGGTGAATCCTGAACGACGAGCTAATATTTTCTTCCTGTCCTTCTTCATGATAAATACCTTCTTTGTCTGAATTATAAGCTGTGTGATATATAATAGCATATCCCTAAATTTAGAGGTGATGCCTAGATTTCCAAGATACTTGCTTTCCAGAAATACGGAGGCATATCACGTTGCATTTCTGAACTGTTCCTAAGGGTGGATTTACTAGGAACAAATGCATATGTCTTGTGTTAGGCTAAAATTACTTTGTGATTTCACATGATAACATATCAGTAAATTTAGAGGTGAGGCCTTATGAGGGTATATTACGATTTCCAGATACTTGCTTCCCAAAAATACGGAGGCATATCGCGCTATTTCTTTGAGCTGTTCTCAAGGGTAAACGATCTCGGAGCAGACGCACGTATAGGCTGTGTGAGGAACATAAATTACTACTTCAGGGAGCAGTTCAAGATGCACGAACCTACTCACAGCTTCTTTATCCTGAAATCCGTTGCAGTCCTGAACAGAGTGAAAGCCCTAATCGAGATGAGAAAGTATGACATAATTCATCCGACATTCTATAGCTGCTACATGCTCGGCAGATTTCCCGGAAAGCTGGTTATTACTGTGTACGATATGATTTACGAGAAATTCGGCGGAGATAACGGCACAATAGCAAACAAGCGCAGAATGATTCACGCTGCTGACCACATAATAGCTATATCCGAGAACACAAAGAAAGATGTGCTTGAACTCTATCCAGACATAGACTCCGAAAAAATATCAGTCATATATCTTGGCACCTCAATGCCTGAGCTTGAGAATACTGGAGCGAATCCCATCGGCAGAAAATACGTCCTGTTTGTCGGGTTAAGAGGCTGGTACAAGAACTTCACACGTTTTGCTGAAGCTATGATCCCTATACTCGAAGCATATCCGGAACTGTGTGTACTCTGCACCGGCGGCGGAGATATCAAGCCCCACGAACTCGGCGCGGCAAAATCCCTCAGCAGCAGATTCATTCAGGCAAACCTCAACGATGAAGACCTACGGCAGGCATACGCAAACGCTGAATGTTTCGTGTTCCCCTCACAATACGAGGGCTTCGGGATTCCTGTGCTGGAGTCCTTCGCGTGCAAATGCCCGTTAGTGTGCAGCAACGCAAGCTCCCTCCCAGAAGTTGCAGGAGATGCCGCAGAATATTTTGACCCCATGAACACCGAAGAGATGAGCGCAAAGATCCTCAAGGTCATTGAGGATAAAGACCTGCGTGAAAAATTGAGGTCCTCAGGCAGCGAAAGGCTGAAGCTGTTTAGCTGGGACAAAACCGCTCAAGAACATATCGAGTGCTACAGGCGTGTACTTGAGGGCTGACACAATGGAGAAGAAAAAAGTCCTGATCTTTGGTGCAGGCGGCTTCGTAGGTGCGTATCTGTCTGAGGAGTTTTCCTCGCACGGCTATGAAGTCTTCGGTACAGATATTGCAGAACCGAAAGCTCCCGTGCAGGCTGTGAGCAGTTACACAGTGATGGATATGCTGAACCCTGAAGGTGTTATGACCCTGATTGACACCATAAGGCCGGACTACATAGTGAACCTTGCAGCAATAAGCTCCGTCGGAAATTCTTGGCACATCCCGCAGATGACCATCAATGTGAACGTCAACGGCACTCTGAATATCCTTGAGGCAGTCCGGAAGCTGGACGTTAAGACGAGAATACTGCTCATCGGCTCAAGCGAAGAATATGCTGTCTCGGACTCCCCAATCTCTGAGGACTTCCCCCTGAATGCCGGAAACCCCTACGGTATCTCGAAGATCGCGCAGGAAAATTTTGCGGAGATATACAGATCAAGCTACGGCCTCGATATCGTCAGCACTAGGACGTTCAACCATACGGGTGTAGGCCAGCCGGATACGTTTGTTCTGCCCAGCTTCGTACGGCAGGCAGCAGAGATTCACAGCTCAGGGAAAAACGGCAAGATATACACCGGCAATATCTCGGTCAGGAGGGATTTCGGAGACGTTAGGGATATGGTTCGCGCATACAGAATGATTCTGGAGAGCAATACCACACGCAAGGTCTTCAACGTAGGGAGCGGATTCTCTCACAGCTTGTCGGAACTGCTGGACTATATTGTGTCCCTAGCCTCCCAGAAAATAGAGATAGTGATCTCCGCAGAAAAGTTCAGGCCTTCGGATAACCCTGTGATTTGGTGCGATAACTCCCTGCTGAAGTCTGAGACTGGCTGGGCTGCAAAATATACTGTGTATGACGCTATAAGGAGCATGTTTGACACAATGACAGAAGGAGGAAAAAATTAACATGAACTGTAAGATATGCGGACATGAGTCGGAATTTTGGGGCAGTGCTGAGCTGCTGGGCAAACATAACGTGAAGTATTACCGCTGTCCTGAGTGCGGCTTCATCCAGACGGAAACACCTTATTGGCTTGACGAGGCATATTCGAGCGCAATAGCTGATGCTGATATCGGGCTTCTCGGACGCAACTTCTCAATGGCAAGACGAGTCAGTGCCTTACTGAAAACTACCTTCCATACTCTAAGCAATTTTCTGGACTGGGGGGGGGCTACGGGATTTTTACGAGGCTTATGCGTGATGCAGGCTTCAGGTTTGAGTGGTACGATAAATACTGCGAGAACTTATTTGCTAAAGGGTTTGAGCGTAAACAGGATCACTATGATCTAATCACTGCCTTTGAGCTTCTTGAACACCTGACTGACCCGTTGGAGAATATGAGCGTCATCATGTCTGCCTGCGATAACCTGATATGCACTACTGATCTTGTCCCTGAACCTGCACCAAAGCCCGGAACATGGTGGTACTATGCTCCGCAAACTGGACAGCACATATCATTCTACACACCAAAAGCCATGCGAATTATTGCGGAGAAGTTCGGAAAGTACTACACCAAGTACGGGAGTATACATATATTTTCCAGCAAGCCTTTATCAGAACGGAAGACAGCTCTTACCTGCAAGTTCTCCATAATAGTGAACAGGATATACAAACGCCGGAGCCTCTTGGCAGAAGATTATGAGACCGTAACAGGCTCAAAACTCATCTGAAAGACTCCGGCAGTAATTTATCTCACAACTTCCGCCAGCTTGAACACCGGCGTTGAGATTGTCGCAGCTATGTCTTCACCGGACAATACCCGCCAAGTTGAACACAGGTGTCAATATCGCCAACACTATAAACCCTACGCTGAAACCCAACACCATCACCATAATAGGCTCCATCAGCGTAGATAGTTTCTCCATTCTGGACTGCGCCACTTCACGCGACTGGTCAGACACATTCTCAAGTGCTCCCGCCAAATCTCCGCCCATCTCTCCGACACGCACTATCGCTACCGTATCTTCAGGCAGTCCCACTTTCTCCAATGCCCTGTCAAACCTGTGTCCGGCCTTCACCATCTCTGCGGCATCAAGCCAACGCTGTTTATACACGTCCATTGACGAAGCCATACGCAACGCCTGCACTAACGGTATTCCTGTCTTGAGGAGCGTACTCAAGTGCGACATCACCAGCGCAAGATTCAGCTGATCCGTTATCCCGCTCATGCCAGGCATATTGATACGCCTTCCGGTTTTCTTCATCCACAGGAATAACAGCAACAGCCCTAACATCAAATACAACCCATAACTCGACAGAAAGTCAGACGCTCCAATCAGGATTCTTGTCGGCAATGGCAAAGTCTGGTGCATGTCCTCGAACAGCTCCGAGATCTTCGGCACTACATACGTCAACATGAACGCCACAACTCCCACGCCAACAACTGCCATCACGATCGGGTACGTCATAGCTCCGCGAATCTTCCGCCGCAAATCGTCCTCCAGCTTGAACTCACTGGCTGCCTCGTTCAGGACGGATATTAGCGTACCTGACTGCTCTCCGGATTCTGCGACTCTCCACAAACTTTCACGGAATGCCCCAGACTCCGCAAGTGCTGTGTGGAATTTCCGGCCTCCCTCGACCTCAGCAAGCAGCTTCTCCATTACGGGCTTCATTATTTTGTCGTGAGCCTGTTTCGACATTATCCGGAGTGAATCCGCCAACGGAAGGCCTGACTTCAGGTATGAGGCTAGACTCCGGCAGAAAAATATGTGCTGATCCAGAGGAAGGAGCTTAATCTTCACGCTGCCCTTTTTCTCCTCAGCAAGTTTCACGTCAACTACAACTATTCCCCGCTCAGTGAGACGGTCAACAGCCTGCATTGACGAGCCTGCTTCGATTGTGCCTTTGGTGTTCTTGCCCTTAGCATCATATCCAGAGTACGAGAAATACGGCATGGCTTAGTCCTCCCCTGCTACACGCGCAAGCTCATCCGGTGAAGTCAACCCAGACTCTACAGCCGATAACCCTATCTCCCACAGAGTCTTGAAGCCGGCTTTACGGGCTATCTCCCTGAGTTTCGAGGCAGGTGCTCCGCCGACAAAGGCCTCCTGTATCTCCTCGTTGATGACGAATTGCTCATACAGTCCCACGCGTCCACGATATCCTGTGTTGTGGCAGTGAGGGCATCCCACAGGCTCAAACGCTCGAGTGAGGCCCTGCTTGGCCATCATCGCGGGAGGGTTAATCTCTCGTCTGCAATGCGGGCAAAGTCTGCGGGCGAGTCTCTGCGCTACAGTACCTATCATGCAGCTTGCGGCCAAGTACGGCTCTATTCCCATGTCCACAAGACGAATAATCGCACTAATCGAGTCATTGGTATGGAGTGTCGACAACACTAAGTGTCCGGTGAGTGAGGCCTGCACTCCGATGTGAGCGGTCTCGAAGTCGCGCATCTCTCCGATCATCACGATATCGGGGTCTTGACGCAGAATTGACCTCAACGCCGCCGCAAAAGTGACTCCGGCTTTCTCGTTCACCTGAATCTGCGAAACTCCGGGCAATGCGTACTCTACGGGGTCTTCTACGGTGATGATGTTCACGTCCGGACTGGCTAGCTCCTGAAGAATCGCGTAGAGGCTCGTGGATTTTCCTGAACCTGTAGGTCCGGTAAACAGTATCATTCCGTGCGGGTGGTGTATCAGTTCGTTCATGATGTTACGTTCTCGTTCCTCCATGCCCAAATCTGCGAGAGTGAGCAGCCCGCCGCCCTTGTCCAGCAGACGCATAGCTATTCTTTCGCCGTACTGAGTAGGCACGAGTCCAACACGAACGTCAACTGCCCTGTCTCCGAGCGTGATGCCGATTCTGCCGTCCTGAGGTGCCATGTGTTCGGCGATGTCCATTCGCGACATGACCTTGATGCGGCTGGTGAGGGGTGCTTGATTCGAACGCGGAAGCCTGAGTCTGTCCTGAAGCACTCCGTCAATCCGGAAACGTATCAATACTTCGTCCTCGTATGGCTCTACGTGAATATCTGTAGCTCTCTGTTTCAGGGCATCCACGAACAGACCATTAACGAGTCTGATTACAGGCACATCAACCGAATCGCTGAGTATGTCCTCACGTGAAAGGTCATCTATGTCGTCAATACCCTCAATGCCTTTTGCGGCCTCATCAGCAGCAACACTCCGCAAGTCATACAGCGTGTGAAGCAGATCCCCTAACTCCTTTTCGTCCCTGAGCTCCAAATCTATCGGATATCCCAAAGCAACACCCAACATCTGCGCTTTTGGCCATGCGTCAAAATCCACTGCTCCGACTATCAGCACACCGTCCTCGACTCTCAACGGAACTATCCGCGACTGACGCAGCACATCAAGTCCGAAACCTTCCGGCAGCAACGCAGATACTTCTTTGGCTTCAGGTAATGGCGGGAGATTCTGGGGCTGGGGCTGTTCCTGTTCCGGAGGCTGCTCAAGTGTCGCAGTATATTCCTGCACTAATTCTTCAGGCATCGGCTATCTCCTCCGAAGGCTCTTCTGGTACAAGTCCCTGAACCGCGCATCTATATCCGCCTCCACTGGGCTTATGTCTATGCTCACCAGCTCACTCCGCGCATATGCAGGCATCAGGTTAGCCATGTTCAAGTCCGTAACATCAGGTGATACGAATCTGTTCGTGAAGCCTGCTGCCCTCATAGTTGCACCCCTCATCTCTTCAGGGCTCTCTATGATCTGCGGCGTAAGGAATATCACAAAATCTACTTTCTGCTTCTCCTTGCTCACCTTCTTGAACAGCCCGCCAATCAGCGGTATGTACGAAATCCCCGGCACTCTGCGATTCATGGATGTCTCCGTCTCCTTGATCATGCCTCCGAGAATTATCGTCTCACCGTCTGCAACAACTACCGAAGTGTTCACCTCGCGCTTTGACGTTATCGGTGTGGGCACTCCTGCGGGAGTCATAACGTCCTCTGTGGTCTGCTTGATGTCCATTACTACGAGATTCCCGCTCCGGATATGTGGCGTAACTGTGAGAGTCAAACCCGTATCCTTGTAGTCGTAATTGCTCTGAATCGAATTAGGATTAGTGAGGTCTGACGTTGAGCCCTTCAACACCGGAATCACTTGGCCGACTTGGAACGAGCTTTCTTTGTTGTCGGTACACATTAATCTAGGCACTGACAGGATATTTACAGCGTTGTAGCGTTTCAGCAAATCCACTGTCGCATACATCAACGCAAGGGGCTGTGTCTCCGTAGTCTGGTATGCATTTCCGTGAACGTCGTACTCTATTCGCTGCTTCTTCGACAAATCCGTGTAGAATGACATGAACTGTGAAGGTATAGAGCTTTCTCCGACCTGTGCCATACCGCCGAGCATGAACTGATCCCAAATCTGGCCGCCCACAAAATTCCAGTCTATGCCGTTGTTCTCTAGGTTGCTCACATTGATTTCTGCTATGAACCCGCGCAAAAGTATCTGCTTGGGCTGAACGTCTATCCTGTCCAGTATAGGCACAAGCGAATCGTACTGCCTCTGTGTCGCAGCAAATATCAGGCTGTTAGTCGCAACATCAGCCACTACCGTAGCAGGGAACCTCGCCGCATCAGAACCCAACATAGTCGCTGTGCTGGCTAGTATTCGCCCTACCTGTTCAGCCGCTGCCGTAGCGTCTATATTCTTGAGCTGGTAAATGTGGAAGTCCCCGATTTTCGCGTCTACGTCCAAGTCACGGACTATTGCGGCGGATTTGTCGACAGCACTACGTGAACCGATAACGATAACCTTTTTGCTGGGAGCATCAGCTATTGCGTTGAGACCCTGAAGCGGCCCGTTAGCTCCGGCTATAGCATTGAGCTGTGAGGCTACTACAGTGGGATCGGCATACTTCACGTCATATGTTCGTGATACCCTCGCACTTTGGGGAGTGTCCATCTTGCGGATTAGGTCTACTCCTTTGTTCACGTCTGTAGCGCGACCCTGTAGCAATATATCTTTGCCGTTACCTACAGGCAACACCATCAACGAAGGCCCGAATGACTGCTGCAACGCCGGTACTATGCTCTCGATCGTGATGTAGTCCAGCGGAACAATGTACGTTACTGTTTCTTCGCCGAAGCCAGGGCCAGACCTGCCTCTGTACACGTTCGGTGAAGGGCTGACTCCTCCTTGACGCACTATCGAGTAGCTCCCCATGTCCTGAAGCGAAAAGTTATACATCTGGAGAGTCGACAGCATGATTTCTCGGCTCTCACGTATCGTTACAGGATGAGGCGATATGATTGTGATCTTCGAGTTCACGTTGGGCGGGACAATAATATTCTCCTCCAGCACTTCCGACATGAACCGCATGAATCTCACTAAATCCATATCCTTGAAGTTGAACTGTACGAGTCCGCTGCGTCTCATGGCTTTGGCGGCATCCATTAAGGCCTGCTCGTCTTCCTCGCTCATCTCACTGCCAGAACCGGACTGCGGCTGTGTAGATGCTGCCTGCGTATTCTGACGCTGATTATTCCTTCGTGTAGCTGCCTCTGCTGTGAGTGAACACACAAACAACGATATTATTAACATGTATGCAATTTTCCGTATTCTCAAATCGTCAACATCCCCTATATATTATTAACAGCTTTCATGATACTACAAACGCTTTTCATTCAGCAACATATATATCTGTCTGGCGGCCGTCTACCAGCGTTATAGTTACACGCCTGTATTTCAGCTCGTAATCATCAACCGGAATCGATAACTCCTTAGTCTCCCACTTGATATTAAGGTCGTCATCAGTCCCGCTTGAGGCCATATCCTTATCAGTCCGGAATCTCATCCAGATAGTCTGCGCTGCGTTGATGAGCTCTCGTTCACCCTCTACAGCTCCCAGCAAACTGTATGACATTGCGATTAACCTGAACCCTGCCGTTATCGTGAGGCCTGCTATGACCGTAGCAGTAAGTACCTCCATCAACGTAAAGCCCTTACGAGTGCGCATATCACTTCACCACGTAACGCAAGGGAGTATTCTTCCCGCCTCTGGTAACTTCGACGTCAAACCGCTCGCTGTTCATGAGGGAGTTTATCGAGTTGGCAATATCGCCCATGTTCGTGAAGGGTATTCCGTTCACGGACTTGATGACATCTCCGCGCTGGACACCTAGACGCTTCAAGATGCTGTCATTCTGAATCCACTGGACTTCGAGTCCGCCTGCTTTGTCGTTCGGGCGCATACGTATACGCTTCAGCTCGTCAAACGGATTCTGCACGAGGGACTGCACCATTTCTGCCGGTATTGAGCCTTCGGAGTTCTCGCTTGCCGCCGTGATGTTGCCGGTCTGTCTTGCTGGTTCTGGAGCTGGTGCGGGGTTAGGTGCGGGCTTTGGAGCTTCCTCTTTTGCTTTCTGGACCACAGGGCCGTACGTGATGTACTTCGTTATGCGTGTCCTGCCGCGTCTGAACTGTGCGGAATTGTACTCAACGCTCGCTAGCCTAAACCTGTCTATATTTTTCCCCACAAGTATCAGCTTAAGCTGGCCGTCCTTCTCAAACCATCCGCCTACTCCCGGAAGTGTCCCCCTCAAAATCACGTCATCAAGAGTCGGTTCTGGGGCTTTAGCGGGTTTCTCTGCAGCAGGCTTCGGAGCTGGAGGAGGAGTGTCGGGTTTCTGCGGGGATATGTGGAACGGGTTCGACGACAAAAATCCCTCAAGTCCTCGCGGGCCTGAAGTGTCCTGTGCTGATTCCTGAAAGCCTGTTACTGCGGAGTCAGTCATTCCGGAGCTGGGGACGAGCTTATCGAGTGCATAGCCCATCCCTGCACCTGCAAGCCGGCCAAGTGCCAACCCTGCCAATAGCGGCAGAATGAACAGCCACACAGCGTAAATCTTGCCTCCTTCGTCTTTGCTGGATGTCTGCGAATTGTTTTGCTTAGGTCGTGAAAAATGTATGCGGGATAATAATTCTCTGAGTCTGTCTAACAAAAGTATCACCTCTCTAGGTATCTAGTTGCGCCTCAAATACCACCTGTCTCCATCCTTCACCAACGGCAGGAAGTTCTGAAGCATTCCCATGTTCTGCGAAAAACTCTCCGGCACATTCAGCCTAGCATCTGCACGAGTTATCCTCATAGCCTGCGGATTCACAGCAAGCCAACCGTTCAGGGCAAAATCTCCGTTCGTCCTCAGGTTCTCCAGCAGCATCTCACTCCTCCCGGCAGTTACTAGCACACCTCCGTCGCCGAAAGATATGCTCATCCCCAACTGGACGCTTCCGCCACGAAACAAGACATCACATACTGGAGCAAGACTCAGGATACTTGCAGCTATTCTTGGCCGCAACGTTACTGATGAAAAACGGAAATTTGCCATCCCGCTGAGTGCTAGATTGTGTACAGTAAAGCCATCGGATTCACCTGAAATATCGGAGTAATTCATGCGCATTCCTGAAGCAGATAGCCGAGAATACGCGAGTGACATTGCAGCTTTACCGGCCTCACGCCATGGCAGGAATAACCATAACGCACAGATAAACCCCGCCGCGAATAATATAGTCTTGAGTGTAAATGTTAGTGTACGTTTCATGATTCAGTTCACCGGCCCGATAATTGCTGACACAGTAAAAAGTCGCTCATTCCCTGCTGGTAATGCCCTCAACTCCGCAGCTATGAACCTCACTCCACGACTCGCAAGCTGCTTCTGTAGTTCCGCAAACTCCTCCGCATAGAGTCTATTGATCTCGACTGCCTGATTCCTACCGTCTGGTGAAATCCTATTCACGCGGCTTCCCAACTGCATACGTTCAGATACCTGCGCAAACACCGTAGCCACATCTACGTTCCCCGCCTGAGCGCTTCGTGCAGTCGGTGCGAGGGATTTGTACTCATTGCCGAGCGTCAACAGCGTCCGAAATCGTCCCTGCTGTGCGGTGAGAGTACTCATGCTCTGGGCTGTCCAGTTACGCATAATCAGTACACCGCTCCACACAGTCAGTGCAAGCAAACCCGCTGCTACAAGCCTCACAGAACCGGGTGCCTCTCCGCGCAATATACTTCTTGTGCTGTTCACAACATAGTCGATATTCACTGCCATTAGTTCCACCTCACACGCAAGTCAAACCTGTAGCCTATCCCTGCAACAAACTGCGTATTGTCCACTTGAGCCTTGTTGTCGCGATCCTCCCATGCCTTCCGGAAGTTCAGCACTGTACTCATGTCCGGAGCTGTGCCCGTGCAGTCGAAACCTTCGGCGTTGTAGCGAATAACGTCCAGAGTCACGCCCTTGTGCTGTTCATTGCCGAATATCTCGCCCAAGTCCGCCATAACTTCCTCGATAGGGTGTCCAGTTGTGCCTGTCCCTGAGAGTTCGGCTATTTTGTCGCGTGCAAAGGCTACTGGATTAGCAATGCGTCCCGTTCGCTGAGGCTCGAATGTCTGACGGTAATAGTTCTCGGTGCGAGTCCTGAGCTCCTGAATCTGGGCGGTAAGTTGCTGCCAACGCAAAAAGCTCCCGCCTAGTGCTGCACCTCCCAGAAGCAACAGCCACAACGCTACTCGCGTCAACAGCCTCACACTGCGCTCCAGGTCACGCGCTCCCTCCAATGCTCTGCGCGACAAGTTCACTCTATCAATCCACGGGCATATCTTCACGCTCTGTGCTACTACCTGCGCAAACTCTTCGCCTGCTTCATCGTCATCATCACTGTCTGCCGCATTCACTACGAAATTTCCGCCGCGGTCAAGCTCCTTCGCCGAACAGTAGGCATCGTACCACGCAAGCTCTTTCTCCTCAGAGCCAGCACCCGACGAACTCCTCCAGCGGTATAGCACTGGTTTGTTCTCCTGCCACAGAATGGAGCATATATTTTCCTCGTCGATCCACATCGTTACGCCAGAGCCGTTATAGCTCTCAAGCCCTGACACAAACGCTAATGGTGCAGGCCAGATTTTGCCCGTGCCAGAGTCTCCAGGAATGCCTGGTATCTCCAGCTCGGACGGTGACGCATACCACACTAGGCCTGATGCTTCCCTGCCTGTGCGCGCAAGAGTTACCGGAAAAAGCTCAAGCTCTCCCGCAGCAGAGTATGGCATTGCCTGTAATCTCAGTGCCTCGCGGATCTTGGTGGTGTTCGAGAACGGAAATGTGTACTCCTCAACTGCCAGAGACCTCATCGGTACGAGGGTGATATGCTTCTTGCGGCTGCCTGTAGCTGACGTGATGAGCTTGATGGCTTTGCGGGTGATTTGCTGTTCCGTGCCGGTGTCCTCGTCCTGTATGGTCTGCGTTACGTCGATAGTCCTCCGAAATTCCGTATCACTGAAGTCTTCACCTCCCGATTTCTTCAGCAGAAAAGCTCTCAGATTCATCAACATGTTTTCTGTATTCATTATGCTGTCAGTTTTCCTCCCATTTGACAATCTGCTTTGTTGACCTGTCAAAAATTATGTTGTAGGAAGTTCCTCCTTCGTTGTCGCTGAAACATTCTATCTTCACCTGAAAATACCTGCTCTTGAAAGCCGCTATGTTAGTGAGCTGTGTTGCAGTTCTCGGGCCAGCTCCCGGAAGATTCTGTATGTCCGTCAATGTCTCCAGGGGTTTCTCCGTTCTGGCGTTCACGATACTCTGCGCAATCTGCCCAATGTCCAGCCCCGGCAGCAGCTCCAGCACGTGAATAGGCGCAACGTTCAGATTCACCCTTCCGTCACTGTAGACGGTGCAATAATCCTCAATCTCCATCAAAAGCGCGGGGTCTATGTCATGACTCAGCATAAGCAGCTCCGACATGTCATACGGCGGCCGGTTCAGAAATTCATCGTACTCAACTCCGCCGACTCTGGGCTTGTTGTTCTTGTCCATGAAGTCAAGCACTAACTGCTCAAGCTCACGGTGTCCGAGTTCCTCCCACATGGATTGCCACGCATCAGTAAGCTCACGGCGTAATGTGTTCCCGTCAGGCAGAAACATATTGCGTATAGGTATTTTGTCGTCCAGCGGAGTAACTTGCACTACCCATACTCCCATGTCATCAATAGGCAGCGCAAAAGGCTGGTACCATCTCTGCGTCGGGCTGTCGTAACCGATATGCGAGCCCATTTCTGCCACAACGTTGATGATTGCGTTCACCAATACGTGAGCCATACTGCGGCTTGCTATGTTTATGCGTTCACGTGATACGGTCTTGACCTGCTGCCTCACGAACCACGAAAATGCTGTAGCACACGAAATCAACAGCACTCCCAGCATCAGCACGCTTATCAGGACGAAGCCCTCGCGCTTACGGGAAGACAATAATGCTTTCGAGTTCATTGCGTTTGTCATGTTCATCGTCAAAAATCGGAGCAGTGTATGCAGTTCTTTCACCACGCACCAGCTTGATGTATATCGCTGAAGGCAGAGCCCCGCTGTAGGATATTCTGCGGTCGTCCTCGTGTGCCCCTGTAGGTATCTCCACGCTGAAGCCGCTAACCCCAGGCAGCACTAACTGGCCGTCCTCAGGATTCAGAGTATCTATCTTGATGACGTTTGGGACTTTTCCCGGAAATATCCACCTGTAGAGTCCCGGTATCACATTCCCGTGAAGCATCCCCCCTTCAGAAACTTTGTAGACCAGAGTACCGGAAGGGAGATTCTGTGCTGTGGGAGCCGTACTCATGATGAGTAATGCATCGTCATCATGGCCGCCTAAAGCTTCGTGGTCATTTATAGTTATCACGTTGGGAGCCATACGCATGGCAGAATTGAGGTCTCTGGCTATGAAGTTCATAGTGCGCGACAATGCCGCAAAGTCGGTGTATTCGGTCTGAGTGTCGACCACGCGCCTCACAGTTATCACCACCGGAGCAAGTGCCAGCGTCGTCAAAATCCCCGTAAGCATCACAGCAACAAGAATCTCAACCAGTGTGAAAGCTCTATTAGTCGTCATCTTTACCCGGGCCGTTCACGAGCAGCAGGGCATTCACTACTTCACCGTCCGAAGTCTTCTGCGGTATTCGCTTCAGGTGATACGTTCCTGGCTTGAAGTAGCTCGCTATTGCCCTGAGTACTTCCTCTTGCTGGTATTTCTGCGCGAACTGCAACAACTTGCTGATGTCCTCAGAATGCGGCTCATGGTTGAAGTGTTCCCACAGAGTGTCAAAACCCTTTGAAAGCATCTCTATATTGTCCGTCTGGTCGCCTAACTGCATATAGTGATACCCAATGTTGCGCATGGTCTCCTCGTACACAATGGGGTGTTTCTGCGCCTGATTGAGGTAGTAGAGTTGCAGGTCTGCATTGTTTGTGGAGAGTGCTTTTCTGAGCAGCATATTGCCCTGTATTCCGCTGGAGATGTAGACTATCCCGCAGATTGACCCCACAATACACACTATTGCCGCCAATTTCCGGAAGAGTTTTGACTGGATAGGCTCATACACTGCAGAAAACTTCAGGCATGGGAAAAATTCTCGGTTCGACACCGCAAAGGCCAGAGCTATCCACACGATATTCTCGATTCTGTGGAAAGGCCTCGTGAAAACTGCACAGAACGTTATCAATGAGGCAAGACATACTCCCCACACAGCATTAATATTCATCTCCATGCGCTTCTTTCTGAACAGGCCTATCACCGCAGGCACAAACCAGCTCATATACATAATCATGAACAGTATTCCGCCGATCCAGCCTCCCTCACAGAAGAACTGCAGGAACTCATTATGCGCCCAGTGCGTGTATTGCCACTTATACCAGTCGCTTGTGAAGATGCTAAAGCCGTATTTCTGCCCCTCCAGATAGTGCCATTTGTATTGGCCGATACCTACGCCTTCGGGGTGTTCCATCAGCATAGAGTACGAAGTCGCCCAAATGCCGCGCCTGTTTCCGATATTCTCTGCATTCTTGATGATGTCCACTGTTTTGCCGACTATAGCACCAGATCTCGGAGAGTACATAGATGCCCAGAACACAGCTCCAATCACCAGCAATACAGCTCCGAGCCGGATAACGTGATGCCTGTCGAACTTCCACGCCGAAATTATGAGCATGAGCAAAATTCCGCCAGTCAGAGCAAGAGTAGCCGACCTGCTTGTGGAGTTCATGAGCCCCCAGAAATTTACTGCGGCCAAGAGCAGAATCACTATCGAGAAATATGTATGCCTGTCATTCCCGTTCACGAAGGCCATCACGAACGCCAACACTACGAACGCTCCAGCCATCACCCACAAAAATACGCTCGCTTGAGTCACTGCGAACTTCATGCACACGACAGCGAGGGCTATACACGCAGAAGGCAGCCAGATTTTCCGGCCGTGTTCCTGAGCGTCATTGCGCCAAGCGTCATACACGAACAGCCACACAGCTCCGAGCGTTGCCACAGCGACCCATAAGCCGAACATGTTTTGCTGAGCAGTGTTGCCTATGTAGTTGCCTGGAGTCGGAAGAATGATATTGCTGATTTTCTGGAGGTCCGAGAATATAGTGCCGTCAAGAAATCTGAAGTTGTTCATGTTCCTGATCTGAAGCTCCGCAAACATTACGTTCACAGCAGCGTTGAGATTCGCAAGCAGTATCACCGGCCTCAAGCCCCACTCAGGGAATGACGACACACTCAGCACGTAGAACGCCCACATGCACACGAAGCAGACCATCTCCAGAGCGTAGCCGGTTCGTGAAAATATATCTACCCACAGCGGCTGAATCGCACAATACACCAGCACCAACGCCCATAATATCCCGAACAGGTCGATCTTCAGGGAGATTCTTTCTCTGCCGTAACGCAAGAGCCTCCAGCCCGCAACTATGACTGCAATGGCAACAGGGACTCCGGTAACTGCCCACTTCAGGATATGCAACGTGTCAGCAAACAATATCCCTGAATACACCAGATTCGGCAGTGCAAGCGAGACGAACCATAACGGCATAAGAATCCATGCAGGGACTAATGGAAGGGGCTGGAATTTTTCGGGAACTTTTTTCAGCGATGGCTTAGGATTTGAGAGATTAATGGGTTTCTTCATGAGTGTCCTCCTAGTTTTGTGCTAAAGCATATCTTTCTACAGGCGCAAACGAGTCCGTGAATGCAGGTACTTTTGCGTCAGGTGTGAACGGTTCAAGCCACTGGTTAGCGAGCAGAGCAGAATACTTTGCATCAGCAGCAGGCGATACCGAAGCGGCAGTGTCATTCATAGCGACGAGGATAATATTTTGCAGAGCCATAGCGTACTTAGTCTCCGGAGCATTTGCCGGGAAAATCATCATAGTGGAAAAAGCCGTGTTGAAGGCCTTGTAGATTCCGTGAAAGACTCCAGATTTGGGGCCGTATATGCTTGCAATGGTGTTCACTATGAGCGTACCGTCCGGCTTTAGAATCTCGCGCAAGTGGTGAGCAGTCTCAACAGTAGTCATCTGGAACGGTATCACTATCCACGAGCTGAAAGTGTCCATGAATATCGCGTCATAGTCTCCGAGTCCGTCGCGTGCAGCCCTGTTCAGGAAAGTACGAGCATCCTCATGGAATATCCTCAAGTTCTGGTTGTCCTCAAGGTGAAAATATTTCTTCGCCGTCTCAGTAACACCCGGGTCAAGCTCCACAACGTCAATCGAGACATCCGGCCTTGTAGCGAGCAGGTATCTAGGGACACAGTAGCCACCTCCGCCGAGCATGAGGATTTTTTTTGTGTCGGGCTTGTAGTGGAAAGCTAGGTCGTAAAATTTCGTGTACTCGCTGACGAGTTCGTGAGGTTTGTCGGTGTACATGAGGGACTGAGCACTGTCTGGGTTAGTGATGAGGACGCGGACTCTCCTGTGATTTCTGGTGTCTATGCTCTCGACAACGGACAGGTGATTATACTGAGTATCTATCTGTTCGCCGATGGGAGCAAACGGCAGGCCATAAGTGTATGTTCCCCAAGCTCCGCCAGCCAGAACGCAGAACACTATCACGGAGATGATTTTCCTCCATGCGCCCGTGTAGACCAGCACAGAAAGTAGTGCTACCAGTGAAGCCAGAAGCATGAGTATCACTCCGGAAGGGAACAGCGAGATCAACACGAAGCCTCCCAAGAATGTACCGAGTATGCTGCCTGCGGAATTGAGTGCGGAGAGTCGGCCGACTACTGCGCCGGAGGAGTCTACGTTCTGCATAGCGAGCCTAGCCACGAACGGGGAGACCATTCCCAACAGGACGCTTGAGGGAGCGAAGATGACTGCGGAAGCTATTACGGAAGCCATGTAGAGATTCATGCCGAGCCCCTGAAGGTAAGTGAGTATGTAGTTGCTTGCGAAGGCTGTTGCAGCAATGATGACGGCGGCAGTGATTAGGATGCGGCCTAAGAGTTTGCCTTCTGGACGTTTGTCAGCGATAGAGCCACCGAACCAGTTTCCGATGCATAAGCTGGTCATGATGATCCCTATTAGTGCGGTCCAGACTATGAGGGAAGTGCCGAAAAATGGCGCAACGAGTCGTGAACCGGTGAGCTCCAGAATCATAGTAGCAGCTCCGCTGAAGAATGATGTGATTTGCAGACGGGCTTGAATTTTGACGGCCTGCCTGTCGGTGTCATAATCATAACTCAATATTAATTCAGCTCCATATGTGAAAAATTTGTGTGATAGTTTGTATTTTACTATGAGGAGAGAAATTTATTGTGTATTTCCAGTGAATAGGAGAATAAAAAACTGCCGGCCATGTTTCAGACTCAGCAGGCATTATGTGAATGATTGTGTAGTGTTGTAACCTAACAGTCGGTGTGTGAAATGTTACGTGTTGCTACAGCCCCGCAGCAGGTGTGTGAGTTATTTCCGGTATGTTCCCGGCACAAACAGCAGAAATACCGCAAACAGCTCCAATCTCCCCGCCAACATACACAACGAAAACAGCCACTTCACCGCACCCGGCAGCCACGCAAAATTTTCCACAGGCCCAAGCATATGCAGACCAGGCCCCACATTGCTCAAACACGTCAACACCCCAGTAAACGCCGTCAACACCTCAATCCCAAACGCCGCAGTTATCAGCGTACTCACGAACAGAATCAGCATGTACAGCACAAAAAACGCTCCCGCAGAATCCATCGTACTCCGAGAAATAGGCTCACCGTTGAACCGCGCAGTAATCACCGCACGAGGATGCAGCAGCTTCCAGATTTCCGCCTTGAGCTTACGGCCGAGTATGATGAACCGTGAAACCTTGCACCCGCCTCCGGTTGAACCGCCTGATGCCCCGATGAACATCAATATCACCACCAAGAATCTACAGAACTCCGGCCACAGGTTATAATCGTCAATGATGAAGCCCGTAGTAGTCATCACAGTAGCCACGTGGAAAAACGTAGTCCGCACTGTCGCCTCGATACCCCTGAACATTCCGGCAGCATATAGAGCCGTTGACATTGCCAGAGCAGAAAATACTGTGAGACCCGTGTATGCCCGGAACTCCTCATCACGGAAAATCTCACGGAACTTTTTTGCAGGCAGCAGGAAGTACAGCGAGAAGTTCACCCCAGACAGGAACATGAATATCGTGATTACCCACTGAATATACGGGCTTGTGAAGTACGCAATAGAGTTATTCTTGGTGGAGAAGCCTCCGGTTGCTATCGTTGAGCATGAATGACAGAACGCATCAAACAGGCTCATGCCTCCGAACATCAGGAAAACGCACTCACTCAGCGTCAGCAACACATACACTCCCCACAGATATATAGCTGTCTGGTGAAGTTTAGGGGTGATTTTCTCTGCGGTAATGCCCGGAACTTCGGCCTTGTACATCTCCATTCCGGTAACTCCCAAGAACGGCAGCACTGCGAGGCTCAACACGATAATTCCCATTCCGCCCATCCAGTGAGTCAGTGAACGCCACAACAATATCCCTCTCGGAAGTGCCTCAATGTCCTTCATGATAGTAGCTCCTGTAGTCGTGAAGCCAGAAACCGCCTCGAAGAATGCATCAGTGTAGCTTGCACCGTTGAGCCAGTACGGAAGCGCACCAACAGCGGAAGCTATCATCCACGAGAATCCAGTAACGCCCACGCCCTCACGTATGCCCATCGACAGACCGGCAAGAGACTTTTTCCCTGACGAGAGCCGCAACAACACACTCACTGCTATCCCTGCGAGCATAGAGATTCCGAACGATAATGCATCATGTGTGCCGTCAAACAGGGCTATACACATTGACGGAATCATAGCCGCCGAAACCACGAGGCCGATCACCGACAATACTGCTGCTACGGTCTTGAGCTTCATGATGAACTCTCCATATCTGCGCCGAAAAGTCTAGCTGCTTCCGGCATCATTGAGGTCAACGCGAAGAGAATCACCCTGTCTCCGGCCAAGAGCTGAGTTGCTCCGGAAGGCACTAACACCCTTTCTCCGCGTCCTAACAGTGCGACTACTACACCTTTTTGCAGCTTGATCTGTGCTAGAGTTTTCCCGACAAGTGCAACGTTTTCGTGCAGAACTACCTCGAGCATTTCCGCATCAATGGTCTCAATCATGGAGAAAGCTAACGTATGTCTAGGGTAATGCACCACACGCAGAATCAGGTTCGCGAGCGACTCGTTCGGGTCAACGATAGCGTCAACGGGCATACAGTCGGTGAGATTCTGGTAGTCCTTTCGTTTGACGACAGCGATTGTTTTCTTCGCGCCCATATTCTTGGCCAGAGCGCAGTAAATCAGGTTGAGCTCGTCCGAGTCAGTTGCGCAGATATACCCATCAGCGTCCTCTATGCCCTCTTCAGCAAGCATTTTCTGGTCAGCACCGTCCGCGTTAATCACGAGAGCCTCGCCGAGTTCTTCGGAGAGTTTTTCTGTCTTCTCTGAATTTCTCTCTATGAGCCTGAGGCTGACGTTCCCAAAATCGCGTTTGACGGCCTGCACAATCTGAGTGCCTAGTTTTCCGCCGCCGACGACAAAAATTTTCTTGAGGGTATGTTTTTTCTCGACAGCAGGGTTGAAGATTTCCTGAAGCTGTCCCGCGCTCTGCTTGTACGTGACGACATAGCACACATCGTTAGCCTGCAGCACCGTGAATCCGTTGGGGACACCTGCGACTCCATTCTCATGAGCAACATGTACGAACACAGCCATCAAGTCTGGGAACTTTGGGCGAATGTCCTTCAGTGCCATATTCACGAGCGGAGAGTTAGGGGAAATTTTGAGAGTGTATAGTCCGGCTTTTCCGTCAAGCAACTCTGCTGCATGTGTAGCTGCGGAAACTTCGAGCAGGCCTATAACTTCGCGGGCTATGGATCTTTCTGGAGAGAGCATGAACTCAACGCCGAGTCTTTTGCCCCAGTCTGGAGTGTCTGTAAATTCCAGATTCTTGACGCGGGAAATGACGTACTTGATTCCGGCATTGTGTGCGATCCAGCAGGAGAGTATATTCACTTCGTCGCGGTTAGTGCAGGCAATGAGCATAGAGACTTCGCCCTGATTTATGCCTGTCTGCGCGAGGACTTGAGGACGTGAGCCGTTGCCTATGACGACCTGAATATCCAGCTCGGACTTTACGCTTTCTGCTTGAGCTTCGTTTTTCTCGACAAGGCAAATATTCCAGCCTTCATCGGAGAGAGTTTTGGCGACACTTCTGCCAACTTCACCTGCGCCGACGATGACGATTTTTCCCTTCTTGGCCTCAGTCATTTTTATTCCCCCATGTAGACATGAATACTGCTGACGGTTTTGTGACGTTATGCCTGTAGATATTTTTAGCCCTCCACGTAGACATGAATACTGCCGACGGTTTAGCTGCCTTGAGCCTGTAGATATTATTAGGGTCAAACATTTTTAGCACCCCACGTACACATTAATACTGCTGACGGTTTCGAGACGTTATGCCTGAGAATCTTATGGATGTAGCAATTTTCTTCTTTTGCTCTGGCGATTTTGATGCTAACTTTTTCACCGAACTTTGCTCCAGACCTGAAGGATGCGAATATCGATTTAGGCTCATACACCGAAAAATCCACCGGCGTAGAATCATGTACCCACTCAAAATATGCGGCGTTGTTCACGTGAGCGTTATAGTCCATGTCGTGGAAGGCAACTGTGTGTGCAGTCTCCAGCTCCGTATCTATGTCGTCAAACTCCGGAATGTCGTGGAACTCCGGCGCAATGTCCTGAGTGTCCCTGCTTGTGATTTCCGGAAGGTGAGCGATGGGCTTCACGGGTCTTCCTGCTGCGAGGTCCAGCAACAGCCACGAAGTTTTTGCCCAGACTATAGGCCTATTGTCGGATGAGGTTACCTGAAAGACTCTTAGTGTGTTATAGGCATGGTTAGGGTCGTGAAAAGTTGTGATGGTGAATTTCTCGTCAATGGCAGGTAATTTCCCGATAAACTCTATTTCGTATTTTGTGAGCACCCACGCATAGCCCCTAGCAATGAGTTCTGTAGTAGTGCCTTCTATGTCCTCAACAGCGAGCCCCGCCGTGTCCTGAAAGTAGTCCAGCAAACTCCGGAGCTTTATCGTGCCGAGTGATGACGCATCGGATGGCAGTACTTGTACTTGTCGTGTATACATGCAAATAAATCCTTTCGTGGAATTTCTGGGTATTTTATCAGGTTATGAGGTGAATAACGTGAACAGCATAGACAGCAAAAAATGCAGGCAACCTTCACGCAGCAATAGATGTGAATCAAAAATGCAGAGTCTATTCGCAAAAGCACACCTCATAAATTCAGTAGGCATCATGATTTATGAGGCGTTTTTGTAGTTGTAAATGTAGTTGTAAAACTGTTATCTCTCGTGGGATTTTTTGAGGCAGGTTTTCTCGCCTACAAGTATATCATTCCCTCCTTATGGTTACGCTTCTGGCATGTCCCGTTAGTCCCTCAGACTGCGCAAACATGTCTATATCTTCCGTAACAGAGTCTAGTGCTGCCTCAGAGTAATATATATACTGCGAACTCTTCACGAAGTCCTCCACAGACAACGGGCTTGAGAATCTCGCAGTCCCCATCGTCGGCAGAGTGTGATTCGCTCCGGCGTAATAGTCCCCCAATGCTTCCGGTGAGTGACGGCCAAGAAACACGCTCCCAGCATTCCGGATCTTCGTCATGAACTCGAAGGGATCCACCACACACAGCTCCAGATGTTCCGGCGCAATGTCATTAGCGATCTCTGCGGCCTCGTCGAGATTCTTCACGAGTACTATTGCTCCGTTGTTGTTGATGGACTCGCTGGCTATGTCGTGCCGTGCAAGTTTCTCTATCTGCGCATCAAGTTCACACGCTACACTCTCTGCGAACTGTCCGGAATCCGTGATGAGTATCGCGCTCGCAAGCCTGTCGTGTTCCGCCTGAGCCAGCATATCCGCCGCAATGTGTGCAGCAACGTTATTCTTGTCGGCAATGATGAGTATTTCGCTCGGCCCCGCAATCATGTCTATAGCCACTGTGCCGAAAACCTGCCTCTTCGCTTCAGCAACGTAGACATTTCCCGGCCCGACTATCTTGTCGACTCTGGGGACGCTCTCCGTTCCGTAAGCCATAGCCGCGACTGCCTGAGCCCCTCCCATCATGAACACGGTGCTGACTCCTGCGACATGTGCCGCCGCCAGAATCTCAGGCCTAATTTTCGGGGGAGTAGCAATAATTATCTCCTCACAGCCCGCGATCTTTGCAGGTATTGCGTTCATCAGGACGCTTGACGGGTACGACGCAGTGCCTCCGGGAACGTACAGCCCGACTCTCTGGAGGGGAATCACTCTCTGACCGAGAATCACGCCGTCTTTCGGGGAGAACATGAATCCGTTGCGTAGCTGCCTGCTGTGGAATGCACGTATATTCTCCGCCGCCCTCTCAAGCATTGCTATGTACTCATTGCCGACAGTTTTTAGTGCGTCCTGTATTTCCTCAGCACTCACCTCAAGCACAGAAAGCTCCACACCGTCAAATTTGTGTTCGTACTCAATGACTGCCGAGTCTCCACGTGTACGCACTGCCTCGATGATTCCTGCTACGGAACTGCTAACGTCCTGAGCCTGCACACGAATATCCGCGCGCCTGAAGTCTTTTGCACTCACAATCCTAATCATCACTAAGCCTCCTCATGATTTCCGCAATAATATCCTTCTTGAACTTGTAGGCTGATTTGTTGGCGATGAGTCTCGCGCTGAGCTCCGCAAAGTAATTCACAACATGCAGGTTATTCTCACGGAGAGTCGTACCAGTTTCCACGATGTCGACTATCACGTCAGACAGTCCCAGCACCGGCGCAAGCTCAAGAGACCCCCGCAATGGGATAATGTCTATCTCGCGGCCAAGCTCTGCGTAATACTTTCTGGCAATGTTCGGGAACTCCGTAGCCACCCGCAAAGTACGTCCCATGTCGTCAGTGAAGCCCTCCTTTGCGGCAACAGCCATCCTGCATTTTCCGGCCTTCAGGTCCAGCAGCTCATACACATCCGGACTCCGCTCCAGCAATATATCTTTACCGGCAATCCCTACGTCCGCAGTACCTCTCTCAACGTACACAGGCACATCGAACGGCTTCACCCAGAACGCCCGCATATCCAGTGCCTCATTCACGAACACGAGCCTTCTGTTGTTGTCGAGCATACCCGCGAACTCATAGCCTGCCCTTGCGAAAAGCATACACACTTTTTCTCCGAGCCTGCCCTTCGGAAACGCAACGTTAAGCATCCTGTTCACCTCCCGAAATCTGCGCGGCCAAGTCCAGATTCACAGCGAACCCCGCAGCCTTCACTCCATTATGCCCCATCATCGCCATCAAGTTATCGTACTGCCCGCCGGATAATACGCTCTCACTCACGCCCTCAATGAAGCCCCTGAAGACTATTCCGTTGTAGTAATTGAGGTTGTTGACAGCGGAGAAGTCTATGCGTATCTCGTTGTCGTAATCGCTGAGTGTGTCCAGCACCTCAAGCCCAGCAATGCCCCTAATTTCCGAAGGTCTGCCCTCAATTGCTGCGAGATGTATCACTTCGTCAGGAGCATTCATAGCTTTCAGGCCGTGTATATTTTTCTCAGCGAGACACTGCAAAATCTCCCGCCTGTTGTGTTCGGGAACAAGCGAGGCCGTAAGTCCTGCATGAGACACATCAAGAATGCACCTCCTGCCCTTCGCGACCGTGTGCAGACTCAGCAATGCCAGCTCCAGAACTTCGCGCAAGTCCTCAACGTCAAGCGAGCCTATGCACTCGATGCCTGCCTGCGGGATTTCTCGGAACGTTGTGGAATTTCGTGGGACTCTGTAGATTTTTTCGTCGTAGAAGAATTTCTGCACTTTTAGTGAGTCAGTATTTCGTATGTGCCTGATGATGGACAGGGTAACGTCAGGCCTGAGAGCCATAAGTTTGCCGTCAGCGTCCGTGAAGGTCAACACACCTTTAGAGATCAGGAAGTCTTTTTTGTCGGCGTAGAAGTCGTATTCCTCGAAGCGGCTCATTCTGTAGAAAGTATACCCGTAATCAGAATACAACCCCCTGAGATTCAGAGCAGCGATCTCTTCCGGCCTAAGTCTGAATTTTTGCATGAGATAGTCTCCAATTTTTTGCAGGTAATAATAGCACAGGCTAAAACAGTCCATGTTATAATTACTGAAATTTTCCTACATACTAATCATTATTACTTAAAGGGGGCTCGCAGATTTTGGCCGACTCTGCAGAATTGACTCGTGTAATCTTCGCTCGGCATGGTCAAACAGAATGGAACATACAGGTACGTTTTCAGGGAAAGACTGACGTTCCGCTCACAGACACCGGAAAACAGCAGGCTCATGCTCTTGCACAAAGACTCTCGTCTTGGCCGCTCGAAGCAGTCTACACCAGCCCGCTGTCACGTGCGCTCTACACAGCCGATGCCGTAGCTCAACGCCATAATCTCACGCCGATAATCCTCCCAGAACTTCAGGAGATCAATTTCGCGTCATGGGAAGGCCAATCTATCCCGATGCTCCAGACCGAACAGCACGAGGCATATTCCCGCTGGAGAGCCGACCCGTTTTTCAACCCTCCTCACGGCGCAGAAACTTGGGAACACCTACACACACGCCTCACCAGAGCAGTGAAGACCTTTCTGGATGGCAGCTACAAACGTATAGCCGTAATCTCACACGGAGGAATCATGCGGGCAATATATGCTGTATTTCTTGGCCTCAATCCCCACAAAGTCTGGAACATGGACGTGTCTAACTGTGCTATGTCCGGAGTCGAGATGCGCAACGGTAGACCGTGTTTAGTGTTTGCGAATGACGACCTGCATATCAGAGCCGGTGAAGCAGGCCAAAATTTACCGGTATGGAGTGATACTAATGGCGTTAAACTCTGAACACGAATGCGATTTGTGGCAGCGGTGTATTAAGGGCGATGTTGATGCGCGTGAAGAACTAATCATTGCGTACAGGCCGCTGGTTTTCTGGATAGCAGGCAAAATCCATGTCAATGACCCCGAAATCAAGCAGGACATGATTCAGGAAGGTATGCTTGCACTGATTCATGCGGTGGACAAGTTCGAGCCGGAAAGAGAGTATAGATTCTCAACATATGCCTACCACAAAATTCACGGCCAAATGATCAACATGCTGGAACGTTCAGAGAAGAGAGCTCCTGTGCCTGTGCCTGATGAGTGGCTGAATGTTGCAGAAGACGAAGAAGACCGCAGCGATGATGACTGGCTGAATGCGTCAGAAGCAGTTTCCAGACTCGAAGGGCGTGAAGCTGAAGTAGTGCAGGCGTTATTCTTCGAGGGGAAGAAGCCCAAAGATATAGCCGCAGAACAGAAATTAGACGTGAGTCATGTGTACAGGTTAAGGAGGAGCGCAATAGCTAGAATACGCGGCTGGTTAGGATTGGAAGGAGTGTAGAGAAGGTTTGCGTGTCGAGAAGAAAGTAGCAGGAATCATAAAGTGGCTGGAGAGACTCAAGAAGTCATATAGTTCCGGAGCAATGGAGAGCGCATTAATGGATGCAGAGTGTGCAAGGGCAGACCTTGAGGACTTGAGGCTTGACGTGTGGGAAAAAGTTAGCCCTTCGACTCACAGGAACAGTGCAGTGCTTTCGCGTGTGATGAACTGTGCGTGTACGTTTTCGCTGTCGGTGATTATCGTGATGATGTCAGTAGTGCCGTTGTCGCGTGAGGTCAAAGCTCCGGAGATAGAGCCGGTGAAAGACGTGAGAGCATACGCAGCCCCTATAGTGGTGTTCCGTGAATATGAAGCCCCTGTATTTGAGCAGACACTAACACCTGAACGCACACCGAAGCCAGAACACAAAACCGCAGACTCTTCGCTGAGTGCATCAAGCCCGCAGAAAAAGCAGACCCCACAGAAACGTACTGCCCAGAAACATACACAGACTCCGGCTAGACAGAATCAAACGGCAAAACATGCCGCAACAGTGCCGTACGATAAAGTATATTCGCTGATTCAGACGGGGCAGAGAGCCTTGAAGAATAACAGTTCAGTGATAAAGATACAGTGATATTTTCTCTGAAGGAGAGAGATTGATTTGCTATGAGACATAAATTTTTGCTGTTAGTCATTTCCGCATTAGTCCTGTTAATCCCATCGTGTTCATACTCCGCAGAAGCTCCAAGTTTTCAGGTTACTTCAGTTACTGTGTCAGGCAATGACCATGTCGTTACGGACTACATACTCAACGCCGTAAACACTAAGCCCGGTACGATACTCAGCCGTGATGTGATTCAGGCGGACGTGCAGGCCATCTACGAACAGGGATTTTTCTCGTACGCAGATTTTGACCTCAAACCCGAAGGCGGCGGCGTGGCAGTAACGTTCATAGTGCAGGAGAACCCAGTAATCGAGAGCATCAACTTCACCGGAAACACTAAGTACACGACTGAGCAGCTCATGACCGAAGTTTTCTCGCAGGAAGGTACGGTCTTCAACCGGCAGTTTTTCCGCAACGACCTCGACAGGATTCAGGAACGATACCACAAGGACGGCTACGTTATGGCGAGAGTCTCGGACGTTCAGATTCAGGGAGGCAATATCTACGTGACGATTCTGGAGCCGAAAGTCAGGGACATCATCATTCAGGGCAACACCAAGACAAAAACTTACGTAATACGCCGCGAAATCAAGCTGGACGATGGGGATCTGTTCAACGTGATTCACTTCCGGCATCAGCTCGGAAAACTTCAGGGCTTGGGATACTTCGAGGACGTTAATGTAGCGTTTGATGTACCTGAAGACGTTGACGGAGTAGTTGACCTGATACTGACCGTGAAGGAAAAACGTACTGCATCAATCGGTATTAATTTCGGCTACGGAACAGAAACAGGGATGTCCGGAGGCCTGACGTATGGGGACACGAATATGTTCGGGCGCGGGATGAATTTCGAGATAGGCTTCAACGAGGGCACAGAGGCGAGTTACTGGATCACGTTTTCGAGTCCGTACATGGATGCGAAGACATTTGCGTGGAGGATAGGCGCGAGATACAGGACATATGACGACAGATATTACTACCGGCAGGGACGCAAACAGTTCGAGTACGATGAGAAATCACTGAGTTTCTTCGCTGGTGTGGGTAAGAAATTCAGTAATGAGGCATGGAGCTGGTTCCTGACTCTGAGGCGTGAGGACACTGACTACAAGGATGTCCATAAGGCTATACCCGGCTATATTGACGACCTCACCCCTTGGGACGGAGTGAATCAGACCGTAGAGCTTCAGTTGACGTACGACAAGCGGGATGAATACGCACCATACCCGAGCGGATTTGTGTGGGATACGAATCTGGAGCAGGCAGTGAAAGCATTAGGCGGAGAGTATAACTACCTGAAGTACTGGACGCAGGCGAGACTCTACATTGCTCTGAATAAGGCTGTTGCAGGAATCTTTGACACAAACGGCTCATGGACGGACGAGAACCCGTTACTTTTCGCTGCCAGACTCAGAATCGGCTCATCAACTGCGGACGAACTGCCATCATTTGCGCGCTACTCACTCGGCGGAATGAATACACTCAGAGGCTACAACTCGCGTTCATTCGAGGGAAGCAATATGTATCTGGGAAACTTTGAGCTGAGAGTCCCAATAAACTCATCACTGTCGCTTGTGGGGTTCTACGACATAGGCAACGCAGACCAGACTATGGATTGGAGCAACTACCATAAAGATTATGGTCTGGGAGTCAGAGTCAAGACTCCGTTCGGAAATCTCAGGCTGGATTATGCGAAGGGTGACGAAGAAAACAGGACATATTTCGGTTTTGGCGAGATGTTTTAGCGGCGGCATAGTGCTGGTGATTCTGCTGGCACTTGCTGGACCGAGTTATGCGCTGAGTGTCTCAGGTATTCCTGCGTGGCTGGAGAGTGCAGTGTCTAGGAGTCTCAATGCAGTGTGGAGTGAGATTCCTGACAGCCCGGAAATAGACCGGTACGCTACGCTAGAGCTTGTGGCAGTGAGATTATTTGCAGGTTATGACGTGAAGGTGAAGCCTATGCGTGATGAACCTGCTGTATTTTTTTCTGCGCATGATGAGATTCTGAAGCCTGCTGTGAGAATCATACTGCCAGAACTTCGCGGAATGAGTGCCGCATGGTTTGAGCGTGATACTGCCGGAATGAGTGAGGATGTTGCTGCATTGCTGGAGGGAATCCCGCAGAGTGCGTTGACGTGGGCGGATGAGGCACTGCGTGAGAGCATAGGGAGTATTGTGAGGGAGAGGCTGCCGGGCTGGGAGTTTTCGCAGCAGATATACATTTCGCAGGAGTCTACGCTGGTGAGTCTGACGTTCCGGCCAAGTGCGAAGATGGTGCTTGCAGTGAAGCCATCGATATATTCTCGGACGATACCGGCAATGTTTAGGTCTGACCTTGAGGCGAAGCTGATACCGGAGTTTTCGCCGCTGGTTGGGATACCTGTGAAGTGGGCAGAGCGGCACAAAAGCGACATAGAGAGACATGCGCGTGAGTTTCTGGAGGACAGGAACACGGTGGATAACTTGAGGGCGGATGTGAGCATAAACTTTCGGGCGGACACAGTGAGCGACATAGAGGCGAGGGCGGACAGCAAGGACTTCATGTTTCAGATGTGGGTAGCGGCTTATGCAGGGATAGAGGGCAGATATCCGGAAGCTGGTATATTTTTCGGGTTCAGGCCTGACGTGAATGCGCCGGAGATATATACGGAGCTGATATTCTCACTGAATGATTTCGGAGTGGTGAGCAGGATCGGAAGCAGGTATAACGTTGCAGGGAATCTCTTTGCAGGAATAGAGATGCAGTGGCCGGAGAGTGAGTACTTTTTGCGGCTGCAGTATATTCCGCTGAAGGTGAGGCGGCTTTATGGTTTATGGCGGTGGTCTCCTGAACTGAAGGCACATGAGGCGGCATTGGGCTACAGGATAGACGAGCATGTATCGCTGGAAATCTACTACGACAGCACAGGAGATGACAAGATAGGCATACGCGGGACATGGCACTTGTGAGGGGGTGTGTACACGAAAATTTGGAGCTTATGGCGATCATAATGCAGCACCCGTGATTTTTTGCAGGGAAATAATACTCGGTCTTTGTTGGAGATGATACGTCACTAACAACACACTTTTGGACACTAAAGGAGGAATCATCATGAACTTGGCATTTATAGCAGAAAAACTTGGTATCACATTCTCAGGCAGTCCCACTCACGAAATCACTCGAATATCTTCACCAGAAAACGCCGACTCTGACTCACTGTGCGTAATCTGGGATAAAAAGGCTCTGGACAATTTACCCCCAAACATCCCAATCCTTGCACCTCAAGAATTTTTCACAGCCTCAAGAATCGGACTCATCTCACAAAATCCCCGCGCACTCATGCCGAAAATACTCGCACTGTTCTCAGACTCCAAGCCCAAACCCAAAGGCATACACCATTCCGCAGTGATTGCACCTGACGCAAAAATCTCTCCAGAGGCATATATCGGGGCAAACGTTTTTGTCGGTGAAGGCTGTAGCGTAGGAGACGGCACAGTCATAGAGCCTCATGCTGTACTGCTGGTAAATGTCCGTGTCGGGAAAAACTCACTCATACATTCCGGAGCAGTGATCGGTGCTGACGGATTCGGGTTCGAGCGCACACCTCAAGGTCTCGTGAAGATACCACAGACCGGCGGCGTGAGAATCGGCGATGACGTGGAGATAGGAGCATGTACCACGATTGACAGGGGGACAATGAGCGACACGGTAATAGACTCCGGCACAAAGATAGACAATCACGTTCAGGTGGGGCATAACGTCCACATAGGCAAGAACTGCATAATCTGCTCCATGACCGGAATAGCAGGAAGCTCGGTGATTGAGGATGACGTTACGATTTCGGTGCAGGCAGGAGTTACTGACCATGTCCGAGTCGGCAAAGGCACGATTATTGCGGGACGTACAGGAGTCACGAACGACATCCCCGCCGGAAGTGTTGTGTCAGGTTTCCCGGCAAGACCTCACAACGAGGCAAAACGCGCACTAGTCCTCGCTGCGGATCTGCCCTCACTGTTCAAGCGAATGAGGGTGCTGGAGAAA
The DNA here is from genome assembly GCA_017455085.1 of Synergistaceae bacterium. The sequence goes on along the minus strand of JAFTBT010000069.1, from coordinate 3,125 downwards.
AAGTTAGAGGCTCTGCAAAAATAGTTAGGGGTGCTGCAAAAATTATGACGCTCAACGGGAAAATTATATTATCAGGCAAAGGATTACATTCCGGCCAAGACTGTGTATTGACAATAGAACCCTGTGACTTCCCCGAAATACTCATGCGTTCAGGAGAAAACGAGCTGCCTTTGCGGATGCTGGGACTCTCTGGCACGAACAGAGGATCAGACTATGTATTCCCTGATGGCACACGAGTCCGGACATGCGAACACGTACTGTCTGCGCTTGCTGGGCTGGGTGTCTGGTCTGGAGTGAGGCTCACGGTTGACGGCGGAGAGATGCCCGCACTTGATGGGTGTTCACGCACGGTGTGTGATGCCTTGAGGCGTGAAGGTGCTGTGAGTTGCGGTGAAGGCGTGAAGCTGGACGAGGCTGTGTGCGTGTATGGTGAGGACACTTCGCGGTTTGTGGCGGCACTTCCGTACGATGGGCTACGAATCACGTACATGGTCGAGTACAAGTATATCGGTGCTCAGGTTTTCGAGTACGTCCAGAGTCCGGAAAGCTATTACGGTGAGATATCCTGCGCAAGGACTTTTGCGATGCAGAGCGATATAGATTACTTACGCGCTCACGGAATGGCACTCGGCGGAAGTCTGGAGAACGCAATAGTGATCGGCGAGACGATTCAGGCAAAGGGCGGTTTGCATTGGCCGGATGAATTTGTGAGGCATAAGGTGCTGGATCTGATTGGTGACTTGGCCGCAGTAGGTAGACCCGTGAATGCACACATCATAGCCGCAAAAGCAGGTCATGAATTGCACCTGAAGCTAGCAGAAATTTTGAGGCACATAGAGTTGTAACAGGCTTTAGAGGCAAATTCTACAGACCGGATATTTCACTATGAGGCATAAGATTTTATGATGACTTGGCCGCAATGTTTTACACATATCATAGCCGCAAAATCTGAGCATGTGAAGTTAGCAGAAAAATTGAGAGGAGCATATTTTATAGATGGCAGAGCTTGATATTCTCGAAGTAATGAAGATTCTCAAACAGCGTTATCCGTTCTTGATGGTCGACAAAATCACCGACTATGACGACATGCACATAACAGGCTACAAAAACGTAACGATTAATGAGCCGTTTTTCGAGGGACATTTTCCAGGAGACCCTACAATGCCGGGCGTGATGATTCTTGAGAGCATGGGGCAGGTTGCCAGCGTGTTGATGGGCCTGAAGCTCGGAAAGGAAAGCTCCGACAAAATCGCCTTCCTCGCAGGGATCGACAAAGCCCGTTTCCGTAAGCCCGTACGTCCCGGAGACCAGCTCGTCACGAAAGCAGAACTGACTCAGGTACGCAGCTCATCCGCCAAAGTCAAGACAGTCGCATACGTCAAAGATACTGTAGTCGCTGAAGGGGAGTTCATGTGCATCATAGGCAGCACCCTCGCCAAGAAGAAGGAGGCCTAAACCGTGAGCGTAAACATTCATCCGAGCGCAATAGTCTCACCAAAAGCGGAAATAGCTGACGGCGTAACTATAGGTCCTTTCTGCGTGATAGCTGACCACGTGAAAATCGGGGCTGGGACTCTCTTGCGGGCATATGTGAGCATAAGGGACTACGTGGAAATCGGGGAGGACTGCGAAATCTGCGAGTACACAGCTATCGGAGGCAACCCACAAGATCACGGCTTCAAGGGGGAAATTTCGTACGTCAGGATCGGCAGCAACAACCTAATCCGAGAAAACGTCACTATCAACCGCGCAACCGGTGAAGGCAACGAAACTGTTGTAGGGGATAACTGCTTCATCATGGACGGGGTACACCTCGCGCATAACACTCGGCTCGGAGACTACGTTACGATCGCCAACAAAGTCGGGCTGTCGGGATTCGTGCAGGTGGGCAGTCACACGGTCTTCGGAGGAATGGCGGGAGTTCACCAGTTCGTGAGGATAGGGGATTACTGCATGATAGGCGGGCTGTTCAGAGTCGTGAAGGACGTTCCGCACTATACGCTTGCGTCAGGTGATCCGCTGAGACTCACGGGGCTGAACAGAGTCGGGCTTGAGCGCGCAGGCATCCACGAGGACACCCGAAGAATCATCATGAATTTCTACAGGGAACTCTACAGCAAGGATAAAGTATTCTCTCAGGCACTCAGTGAGGCAGTTGCGAAAAAGTCGGAGTACATTCCGGAGATTCAGCGCATCATAGATTTCTACGAGGGCACAAAACGAGGGGTAACATTCTGGGGGAAATAGCACACAATAAGACCCTGATAGTATGTTTCGTACCATCAGGGCCGACTTACTTATCGCGTATCGCCTAACGTCTCTTCAGGAACATCACCGCAGCCGCAAGCATCCCCAAACCTAGCGCATTGCACCCGCTCGATGGACTCCCTACACTGCCGGTTCTGGTGGTGAACAGGGTCCGGGCATCACTGGCATTGCTGAACGCAGAAGCACTGTATGTCCTCGTGCCTTCATCACTCTTCGCGAAGTGTTTCAGGAAATCCCACAGCAAAGGTACTTCGGAGATGTTGCTCGTGTGGTCGCGAAGCAATGTCATTCCCCACTTTAACACCGGTATATTCTCATCCGCATACCACGTGTATATATCGTGCCTCCTGTTGGTGAACTGGTAATTGTCCGCACCAAAGTTCGCTGATTTCGCGCCCACAGTCTTATTCAGGCCGTTGACCTTCATGAAGTAGTTGCCCCATTTCGTGAGTGCCGCACTGCTCATGTCGGGAAGCATACCGGGTAAATCGCTCTGCCCAGTGATAAGCATTGTCGGTATTGGCTTATCGCTTGAGGGGTCAAATCCGAAGTCCAGATCATCAACCGCAAAGGTTATCCCTGAAGTTGAAGCCAGTGCTGCAAAGAAATCTGGTTTCACTCTGGCCATGTCCTGAGTCGTCATGCTGCCCAGTGAGTGCGCGGAACCGTATACCCTCGTGAAGTCCAGCGAAGCCAAATTGCCGTCAATATCTTCACGCAGGACTGTCATTAGTGCTGTCTGGTACAGGTAGGAATCCACGTGAGTAACTGCTGTTGCGTTAGCCTGCTGGTAGGACTCGCACACAAACGCAAGCACTACGCCCTCATTGTCCGCGATTCTGTACCACTGTGTGCAG
>JAFTBT010000009.1 GCA_017455085.1 Synergistaceae bacterium | reverse complement strand
CTTCCGAAGGGTGTCGGGCTTGAGATTGAGGCCGTTGCTTGGAGAAAAAGGCAGTAATTTTTTGGAGGTAACTTTTTAGACATGGCAGAAACTACTACAGCAGTATCACCGTGCGGAGGATCAGCACCATCATCCACCGGCGGAGGTACAGGCGCAGAGGCAGGAGCAGCTCAGCAGGGCAGCCTTATGGGTATGCTCTTCCCTCTTGCAATATTCGTGTTAATCTTCTATTTCTTCATCATCAGACCCCAGAGAAAACGCGACAAACAGCAGAAAACTATGATCGACAGCATCGCTCGTGGAGACCAAGTTATCACCATAGGCGGCTTTTACGGCACAGTACGCGAAGTCCGTGATGACTCTTTCCAGCTCGAGATCGCTGAAGGTGTGCGCGTTACGATTCTGAAGTCAGCAGTGCAGGGCAAACGTGCAGCAGCAAAAACGGAGGCAGCATCTTAATGAATCGTGCGGATAGATTTCGCTTCTGGCTGGTAATTCTCGTGGTCATCGGCGCGGCTTGCTTTGCCTATTTCTACAGGGACGGCCTGAATCTCGGGCTTGACCTCAAGGGCGGAGCTCACATAGTCCTTCAGGCAAAAGACACTCCAGAAAATCCCCTGCGTGACGACAGCATCGACAGACTCCTTGCTGTTTTGCGCAACCGTATAGACCAGTACGGAGTCGCTGAACCCATCATCCAGAAATCCGGCTCAGACAGAATCATAGTCGACCTTCCAGGCATTCAGGACCCGCAGGCAGCACTAGAGCTTATCGGCAGAACTGCACAGATGGATTTCCGCGAGGTCATCGAGACCACAGGCATGACCCCTCCTCCTGCACCTGTTCGCAGCAATTACGACAGTGATATTCAGTTCGTGAACGCTCAGGAACGTTGGAGGCAGGCAGTCGACCAGATCAGCAACGCAAGCGCAGACCTTAGGGCAAAAGTTCCCGCTAATCCCGGCTCAATCGTAGCACCCGCAGAAGAAGCAGGCAGGTATTACTTGCTCGGGCCTGTGTTGCTCTCCGGAAAAGACCTCGTGAACGCACAAGTACAGCCTGACAGTTTGGGGCGTATGGGCGTGTCTCTGGAGTTCAACTCTGAGGGCGCAAGTCTCTTCGAAAACGCAACTGCACGCATGATCGGCAAACAGTTAGCTATCGTTCTCGACAACGTAGTGATTTCCGCGCCAGTAGTTCAGGACAGAATCGCAGGTGGCCGCGCGCAGATTACCGGACGCTTCACGAATGACGAGGCAGCAAGACTCGCAATCATGCTCAAAGCCGGAGCGTTGCCCGTTGCAGTGGAGATAGCAGAAAATCGCTCCGTAGGCCCCAGCTTGGGCGCAGACAGTGTACGTCAGGGACTCGAGGCTGGACTCTTCGGTGCGGCTATGGTTTTGGTGTTCATGCTGCTGTACTACCAGTTCAGGGGACTCGCGGCGGACGTGGCACTTGCTGTTACGGTATTGCTCATCTTTGCGGGGCTGATTGCCTTCAACGCTACGCTGACACTTCCCGGCATAGCAGGTATAGTCCTTACTCTGGGAATGGCCGTAGACGGAAATGTACTCATCTATGAGCGCATACGTGAGGAGCAGAGCACAGGCAAGACTCCGATGGCTGCACTGGACTCAGGATTCAGGAAAGCTCTGGTTACGATTCTGGACTCGAATATCACTACACTGATTGCGGCGGTTGTGCTGTTCTATTTCGGCTCTGGCTCAGTTAGGGGATTCGGTGTAACGCTTTCGATTGGACTCGTTGCAGCAGTGTTCGCCAATATCGTGGTAACGCGTGCGATTTTGCAGTTATTCGTCAAGAGAGGAGATGTGCTGAAGAAATGAGCGCACTGAATTTACACTTTGATTTCATGAGCCGCAGAAAACTCGCATTGACGATTAGCCTTGTGTTCGTGATAGCAAGCATATTCCTGTTACTCACAAAGGGTCTGAATCTCGGAATAGACTTCACCGGCGGAAACGTTATACAGGCAGAATTTGAGACGCGTCCGGAGATTACGAGCGTGAGGCAGGTGATTTCGGGAGTAGTAGCGCGTGAGGCGATGATCCAGAATTTCGGCGAGAAGGGGATCATAATCCGTACGAACGAGGACACCGAAGAGAGCAGGCAGAACGTCATGAAGGCGTTGCAGGCTAGCTATCCAGAGATGAAGATTACGGGCTTTGAGAAAGTCGGGCCTGTAGTCGGCGGAGAGCTTCGCAGGCAGGCTGTGATAGGCGTTACGATTGCTCTGCTGGCGATTCTGGTGTACATCACGCTGAGATTCCAGTTCAGGTTTGCGGTTGTGAGCGTAGTTCCGCTTGTGCATGACGTGGTGATTGCGCTGGGATTCTTCAGCGTGACTCAGATGGAGATCTCTTCGTCGTTCATAGCAGCTATTTTGACGATAGTCGGCTATTCTCTGAACAACACGATAATCATTCTTGACCGTGTGCGAGAGAACTGGGGGACACTTTCACGTGAGGGCATTGTGAATCTCGTGAACAAGTCGCTGAATCAGACACTTGGCCGTACGATCAACACGACACTGACGACACTTTTCCCGGTGATAGCATTGTGTGTGTGGGGAGGGCCTGTGCTGATGGCGTTCAGCTATGCGATGCTTGTGGGTATTATTGCAGGAACATGGAGCTCGATGTTTGTAGCGACTGGGTTGCTGTGTGAGTGGTACGACAAGCGCAAGTGATTTTTTCCCCCAAAAACGTGTGGGTATGCCCTCACAAAACGCGGCGGTAAATCCCACCATAAGCCCCGAAACGTGAAAGGCATTCCCCAAACGTGAAAGGCAGCCCCGAAACGGGATAAGCATAACTGAAAATATGGCCGGAGGCTCTGAGAAAATGGGCTTCCGGCTTTTTTTGTGGGGCATGTGATGTGTTTGTGTTTGTGGTTGAGGGGGTTGCGGCTAGTTGCTGTAGAATGCTCCTCTGACTTCTTCCGTTTCGAGTAATATGCTGCTCTGGTTGAAGGTCTTGAGTGCTTCGTCCATGATGTTCTTCACGGCTTCTGGGCCTGTGTCCAGCAGCACACACACTAATGTATTTTCGGAGAGCATAACTTTCTTTTCGTTGTCGTACCAGCAGCCTTCAGCTTCGTAGAACGTACACCCTTCCGTATACTTCCGGACGATCATGAACATGACCTGTTTTGCTTCAGTGAGGCCATATTTCGGCTGGTTAGTGTCTTTGTCGTTCATGCCGACGTAGAGAGTGTATTTAGTCTGGCGTTCAGTGCCGAAGATGTCTGTGGAAAAATCCAGCTCATTCACGATAAACACTGCTGCAACTGCCACGAGAACGATATATATTGCGGTGAGTATTTTCTTCTTCATGTGAACACCTCCTTTCACGTGATGATGATGTATTACGTTGATGATGATTCTAATACGTATTAGCTAAAGCACGTAAATTTTTTGCATGTCATAAATTTTTCATGAGGTATAAATTTGCTTCATGACTATATTTGTGAGGCAGATATTTGTGTAAAATGGGTTTACATTATGATTCTGAGGGGCTTGTTATTTTTCTTCGTAAGCTGTTCATGATGAGAATATACCGTTGCTGTCGGGATGAGTATATCACACGCCAAAAGTTCATGCTGTTCATGATGAGAATATACCGTTGCTGTTGGGATGAGTATAT
>JAFTBT010000008.1 GCA_017455085.1 Synergistaceae bacterium | reverse complement strand
CCGCAGAACTCTCACAGAAGGGCTATCATGTTGTGCTGCTCGGCGACAAAAACCACCCAGAAATCAAGGGCATTATTGGCCACACGGTCAACACCGAAACTGTCGAGGTCGTCGCTGATGAACAACAGGCCGCAGAAATCTCACTCCACAACAAAATCGCTCTGGTCTCGCAGACTACGCAGCGTGAAGAGAGACTCGCGAAAGTTGCAGGCATTCTTGCGGTGAAGTGTTCGGAGCTTCATGTATGCAACACTATCTGCAAGGCTACCGCTCAGCGTCAGGAGGCAGTTCGTGAGCTGGTCAGGCATAACAACGTCGACGGCGTAATCCTCATCGGCGGAAGACAGAGCGCGAATACCGGCAAGCTCCGGGACATCATCGAGGCTGAAGGCGTTTGCGTCTTATGGGCAGAGGACGAGATGGACATTCACGAAAATAGCAAGTGGTTCATGGGTAAACATAGGATTGGTATAGCCGCAGGGGCAAGTACTCCGAGCTGGCTTATCGATAAAATCAGTAATATCATTGCGCACATAGGCAGTCAGGAGGGTTTGACACTCCTTTAGTGGGGTATCATCACATTATGGATCAGCAGGATTTAGCAGTAAACACTACCGCACAGGAAGAAACAGCACCAGTAACAGAACAGGCACCAGCTCCAGAGCAGGAAGCTACTCACGAAACAGCAGCACAAGTTACTGAGCAGGCAGAGGCTCACGAAGAGTCCATGCAGGAACTTCTCGACCAGTACGGCAGCACCGTCAGGCTCCGTAAAGGCCAAATTCTCACCGGCACAGTCGTCGGCAAAAACGAAGCAGGCTGGCTCGTCAATGTAGGCTTCAAGTGTGAGGGTGTACTTCCGGAAAAAGAATACACTAACCACGCTCTCATTGAGACAGGCCCAGAACCAAAAACAGGCGACACTATCGAGGTCGAAGTCGTCAGTGTCAGGGATGGCGAAGAAGCTCAGTTGCAGCTCAGCAGGTGGAGGCACGAACTCGACAAACGCTGGGACGCTATCGAGGCCAAAATCAAGGAAAATCCTGTTATGGAGGTTAAAGGCATCAGCAGGGTAAAAGGCGGCCTCATGGTTGACGCGGGAGGCATTGAGGGCTTTATGCCGGTGTCGCACTTGACGCTCGCAGGCAGAGGAGCTAACCCGTCGAACTACATCGGCCAGACCCTCACCGTCAAAGTCCTTGACCACGACAAACGCAAGCACAGGCTGGTGTTCTCACGCAGGGAACTGCTGGAGCAGGCGGAGGCTGAACGCAAGGCAAAGTTCTACGACAGAGTTCATGAGGGCGATATCGTCGAGGGTGAAGTCAACAGCATTACGGACTTCGGCGTGTTCGTGAATCTCGGTGAGCTTGACGGGCTTGTGCATGTTACGGAACTCACGTGGAAACGCAACGTCAAAGTTCGCGACATGTTCAAGAAGGGCGACAAAGTTACCGTGAAAGTTGTGGGCATTGACCGCGAGAAGGACAGAATTTCCCTCAGCATTAAGCAGGTTACCGGAGACCCGTGGGACACCATGAGCGAGCGCATTCACAAGGGCGATGTCCTGAAGGGCGTTGTTACGAACTTGCCGGACTTTGGGGCATTTGTGGAGCTTGAGCCGGGAATTGAGGGGCTTATCCATGTTGGCGATTTGAGCTGGAAGAGAATCAGCAAGCCTCGTGATGTCCTCAAGAAGGGGCAGGAAGTTGAAGTGTTGGTGCTTGAGGCTGACCAAGAGAAGCGCAGAATTAGTCTCGGCAGTAAGCAGCTGCATGACCCGTGGGCAAATATTGACCAGCGTTACACGAAGGGGCAGGATGTGCCTGTGAAGGTGGTACGTCTTGCGGATTTTGGGGCATTCGTGGAGCTTGAGGAAGGTGTGGAGGCACTGATACACATCTCCCAGATTAGCAGGAAGAGAATAGAGAAACCCGCTGATGTCCTCACTGAAGGGCAGGAAGTTACTGCAAGGATCCTCGAAATCGACCAGGCCAACCGCAGAATGAGGCTGTCACTCAGCGCACTGGAGCCAGAGCCGGAACAGGAGAATGCTCCTCAGCAGGAAGTACACTCCGAGCAGAAACAGGAACGTGGGGAACGTCAGGACAGAGGCGAGCGCAGAGAACGCTCAAGAGGCAAGGGACGCACTCGGACGCTCAGAGAGACGGCTGGCTATGAGGACGATTCCGAAGGCATGGACTATAACCCATTCGCTGAAGCCTTCAAGGGTACTGAGTGGGAGAAATAATAGAGTAGTACTAGAAAGCTTTGCGGTCTCTCCTGAAACATGGGGAGGCCTTTTTTAGATATGGGGGCGGGTGGGCGGGCTTAAATAAACGTAATCACATCATACCCAAAAAACTCACTCGTTAGAGCTGCATAACATTAACTTCTTTACCCAATCACTAAAACTCTCTGGCTTGGACGTGAAACATATCGTCATACGTCGGCCGCTCACACTAATGGCCTTCGCATAAAGCATACCGCCTATATCCATCACTATGTCCTGCATCGCCGCTAATGGCTCTTCACTCTCTATCACTGCATAACGCTCATCACTCGATACTCTCACCACTTCGCATGTATACACTTCTCCCGCTATATTCTTGTCGTTCACCTTGTGGAATATCACTGTCGGCCTTTTCACCGTCTCACGCATAACGTAATCACCCTGCGTCATATGCTCCTCACCTATGCCCTCAACAGAAAATATCCTCATCGGTTTAGTCGCTCCTTTGGGCATAAAACTCTGCTCCGATGTGATTTCCAGCTTCGCACTTATCCGTGACCTCGTCCGTTCGGAAATATATATCTGACCCCCTACCGTGAACGTCTCAACTCGACTGGCAAAGTTCACCGTCTCACCTATACAGCCATACTTCATTTTGTCAGCTGAGCCTATATTTCCCACTACTGCATAGCCCGAATTTATCCCTATACCCATCTCCAGCTCCGGGTAGCCTCGCAAAATATTCCAGTCGTTCACTGCCTTCATGGCTTTCTGCATCCCTACAGCACAATATACTGCATGTTCCGCATGGCTGTCGTCATTATTAGGAGCTCCGAACACTACAAATATTCCGTCTCCGAGAAACTCTATCACTGTGCCGCTATAGCACTTTATCACCGATAGCATTGCCTCAAAATAATGGTTCAGGATATCTAGCAGCGTATCTGGCTGCAGGTTCGCACTCATTGCCGTAAACCCTCGCAGGTCACTCATCAGGATAGTAACATCCCGCATCTGGCCTCCCTGCTTCTCGCCTTCTGGGGTCGTCAGTACATACCGCGCTATCTCCGGTGATGTGTACCGCGCAAATGCCTCACTCACTCGCACAAGCTCCGTCAAATCTCGCGCTATTATCACGAATATTCCTCCCTCCTCGTCCATATACGTCATGTTCACGTGAAGGTGATATATCTTCCCGTCTGTGGCCTCATACTGCGCTAGTGATGATATGTCCTTGCCCTGCGTCACCGCGTCCAGAAAAAACTGTATCAGCGTGTCGTTCGTCTCCGTGAAGCGTATCGTGTCCCACACCTTCATGCCTTCGTAGTCGTTCAGGCCGAATAACTTTGCTGCACTGTTGTTGACGTGGAGGATTGCTCCGTTCTTCTTGGTGATACATACCGCGTCCGAGATGTTCGCGAATATATACGCTAACCGTGCGTCAGTCAGAGCATACTGCATAGCGTCTCGATGTCCTCCAGTAAGGGCTTGCCGTGATATTCCGGCCTCGTGTACTCTATCACTAGGTCTGCGTCTGGTACTTCTGCACGGATCCATGACAGGACTTCAGGGAAATTCATACTGCCGTCAAGCAGCCTGTTGTGCTGGTCATGTAGCCCGTCGTTGTTGTGCAGGTGAAAGCCGCGTATCTGTGTGCGTAGGTCATGAAGCAGCTTGCGTATATCCCATGAGTTCGCGTGTGCGTGGCCGATGTCTATCAACACGTCAAAGTCCTTCCGTAGGCATAAGTCCGTAAATTCCTGCTGGTCTAGGAGCTTGTCCCCATTGATGTCCGTTCCGGTGTTCTCCACTAGAATATCAACCCCTGCAAACATTTCGCGTATTTCCTTCAGGTTCGCAAGTGAGGTGTTCAGGATTTCCGCCTTCGTGGCTGGAGTAACGGCGCAGTTGTTCAGGTGATAGACCATGTACGACGGGTGCAGGATGGAAGCGTATTTCTTCGTCAGTGTCATGTGGTGCATGGTGCAGGCGTATTCTGGGCTGCCGTTTGGGGCGGAATGCTCCACGCAGTATACCGGCTCATGAAATCGCACAGGCACTCCTCGCAGAATATCTAGATTGCACTCAAGATTGGCCTCGAACTCCGGAAGGTCGAACATTGGCAACAACTCAAACCCTACATCAGCAAATTCTTCACGGTATATCTTCGCTGCCGCTAGCTCACATCTCGGCAGTACACACGTGTTTATGTATATTCTCATGACTGTGTTTTCCCTTTCCTCGTGTCCATGTATATCATGATGTTGTTGCTGTTGAATGCATTGAAGTATTTTACTTCGTCCGCCAGCCTCATCACAAGTGTTATACCTGATAACTCCTCCGGCTCATCATCCTTGTGTTCAGAGTAAAACGCCCTAGGGTCAAAATGTCCGCACCTGTCCCGCAACGTTATACACAGCTTCCCTCCACTCAATGACAACCGGTAATCCATCCTGAACTTCTGCCACGTTTCTGCCTTCCCGTTCTCGATGATTATTACTCCCGTCTCCTCCACAAATAGCGCGATAAGTTTTGCGTTCCTACGGCTCACTCCATGCTCCAAACAAAATTCCTCCGCTCGCTCACTCTCTCGCATTACGTCCTCCTCCGAGACTATCGACGCGTATATATTGCTGTCGTCATCACCGCCAAAATCCTCAGGCAATAACATAAACTTCCTCAATGTCCCAGTACGCATATACACTATCACTGCCATAAACACAATCAGGATAAAGTTCGAGGCCGCTATTGACGCCATAATTCCACGTGAACCGAATAACATACCTAACACAAACGCCGTCAGCACTGGGATAAAAAATCGGCTCGCAAAATTTATCACGTTCACAATTTTTCGCTGGTTTATTCCCTGCAAATAGTGCTGGTACAACACAGCCAAATTATCCGGTATCAACGCAAACGACATACACTTAATACTGAACGCCGCAAACTCTACTACTTCAGGCTCATCCGTGAAACATTCCGCTATCCATTCCGCACTCATAAACGTCAACAACCCTATACTCCCAGATACTACTAACGCCATCCTCACACTACTCGCAAATAGCCGCCTCAATCCTCGCCGGTCATTCGCTCCGTAAAACATCCCCGTCATCGTCAGTAACGTCTTACTCATTCCCATTGAGAAACAGAACAGCACCGTGTTTATGTCGTTCTGCATACCTCGTGCCGCTATTGCTGCTGTCGTCAATGCTACGTAGATATTTATCCGGTTCACGGCCAAGTCTCGCAAGGCTGTCGCTAGTTTCAGCGTGAAGGCGGGAAGGGCTGTGCCTATCATCTCCGGTATCAGCATAGGCGTAAATCCCATCAGTGATAGACGGAAATATGAGTTCTTCTTCATGAAGTGCGTCAACAACAATACACTCTGAAACACATACGATACTGTCGTGGCTATTCCCATCCCAAACGTACCCCCGTGATACACATACGCGTTCAGAAGGTCGCACCATGCATCAGCTACAAACAGCAATAACGCTGACACACTAAACAGCGATTTTCCGCTATCCATCACGATTATAGGGCCGATTACCTGTATCAGCATCATGAACGGTATCCCCAGCATGTACCCCCTCAAGTAAGAGAGCATATGAGGGTATATCGTAGGGTGGGAAGCCTGTGTTACTCCGCAGACACTCAGCAATCCGGAGGGGCACAATATACACATCACCATCAGCAGCAACGCAAATATTCCGTCCAGTATCACCGCTACCGTGAATGCAGCATTGGCTTTGTTCCTGTTGCCGCGCCCTATTGCCTGCGAACTTATTACCTGCGCACTCACCGATACTCCTCCACTCAGCAGCAACACTATTCCGTTCAACGGCCCTAGCAATGACACTCCAGAATATGCCTGTGAACCTAGCACTCGGCTCGTTATTATCCCGTCTATCAGGACTGCTCCGAAACCAGCTAACTGCGTGAATATCATCGCTATTGCTGTCGAGATAAACATTGCTGGTATTAAGTCGGGGTGTGTTTCGCGCTCATGCATGTGTGATTTTCTCCCTCCAAATGTATCTAGCTGTGGTAAACTGTGCATTATACCAGATTAAGGAGGCTATATACATGAACTTTCTCGAACTCGTACATGCTCGTTACTCTTGCCGCAAATTCGCAGATACACCCGTCTCTGATGACATCATCAATAAAATTCTCGAAGCTGGGATATATGCCCCTACCGCTAAAAACGTCCAGCCCGTTAAGCTCTGGGTCATGAAGTCCCATGATGCTCTCGACAAAATACGCTCTTGCACTCCGTTCACGTGGATGCAGAATGCTCAGGCCGTTATCGCTGTCGGTGGAACTGCTGCCGGTGCTTTCGTCAGACCCTCCGACAATCGCAACTTTGGGGATGTTGACGCAAGTATAGTCGCTACACACATCATGCTGGCAATTCATGCGCTGGGCTTAGGGTCTACATGGGTGGGGTATTTCGACACCGTCAAGGCTATGGAGCTTTTTCCGGACATGAAGGGCTGGGATTTAGTCGCGCTGTTCCCTGTAGGCTGGCCTGCTGATGATGCTATGCCTTCTGACAGACACACATTACGCAAAAGTGCAAGTGATATCGTGAGTGTCCTGTAGCATGAGGGAGCTGGTGAGGGCATTCGTTGCCGTGAAGGTGCCGGGCAATGTGGCGGATGTGCTGGAGAACTTTTTGGCCCTCCTTCGGCCGCTTGCTCCTATACGGTGGTGTAGACGTGAACAGTTCCACATAACTCTAAAGTTTCTCGGTGAAGTTGAGCATAGAGTTATAGAGCAGGTGAATGACGCTCTAGAACCGGTGAAGTATTTTCGTGAGTTCACTGTGGAGCTTGAGCATGTGGGCGCGTTCCCGAACCTGAACAGGCCTAAAGTGTTATGGCTTGGGGGCGAAAAGGGAAGTCATGAGCTGGGGAAGCTGGCGCGGATGGTGAATGATGTACTGTATGAACGTGTGGGGCTTGAGAGGGATAGCAAGAACTTTAGGGCGCATATGACGCTGGCGAGGCTGAAGGATGAGAGTTTGCCGGAAGTGCTGGTGAGACGGCTGGGGGAGGTGCCTAGAGTAGTGTGGGAGTGTGGGGAGATGGTGCTGATGAGGAGTGTGCTGACCCCTAGAGGGGCGGTGTATTCGCAATTACTATGACGTGTCGAGTGGCTCACAAATACTATGATGTACTGCAAACTTGAGATATTCATTCCGGAAAAGTTTTTGCCTACTCTTCAGGAGACATTATACTCCATTGACGCTGGGCATATCGGCAATTATGACTGCTGTCTGTCGTATTCGCATGTGATAGGTACTTGGCGGCCGCTTGATGGTACTCATCCGTATTCTGGCACTCATGGCGTAGTCTCGCAGGTGCAGGAACTCAAAGTCGAAGTTACTTGCAGGCTTCAGGACATAGACAGAATTATCGCCGCTGTGAAGGCCATTCATCCATACGAAGAACCTGTCATCAATGCTATTCCACTCCTGCGCACTGGCTTGTGATTATGAGCGTTCATGATATTACTGATGCGGCTTCGTCATGACATTAGTTATGAGATTTTCGTCACCGTCAAAAAAAAATTTCCCCCCGTGTTATTGGGGGGCTTTGTGTTACTATTGTTACTTGATTTCTACATCCGGCTGCACGTTGCCCGTATATCTCACTCCAGCATCATACATTCCGTATGCACTCACTTGCGGCATCCTGAACTTCCCACGCGTCACTGCCCTCATCTTGAAACCGTATGAACGCTCTCCGCTCAGTCGGTCAATGAACAGCACTAACCGGTCATCACGCACATCACTCACTATCCCGTATGTGCCTGCCTGATTTTCCGCTCCATCCTCAAGGCGAGGGGTCTCAATCTCAAAACCAGCCGGCAGTAAGTAGTTCACTGATAAACTATTCACCGTCATAGAAGGCTTCACCGTCAACACACACTGTATCACGCTTCCGTGCGCTATAGGATTACGCAGGTCTACCACATTCCCCTTCGCGTCAAAGTATACACACTCCACGTTAACGTTCTTGCGTTCCGGCTTAGGCTGCCTCTTCGGAAATCCCGTTATGCTCCATGAATAGCACCCTTGACCAGTGCCCTCCGCCTCTATCAGGATATCGCTACCCTTCGGCAGTTCGTCTATCCTGATGCTTGCAGTCTGGTTGTCGTATGTGAGTAATGCCTTGTCGCTGGTCTCAGTCGTAACTCGCGCGTGAATATCGCTCTTTGCTCCAGCGGCCTCAACGTTATACCGAGCAAGTGCCACTATCGCCGATGCATTATCCTGCGTGCTGTACCATGAGCCATTGCTCCCAAGTCCCGCAAGTCTCTGCGCAAGTTCCGTAACTTCCGGTGCTTGAGGCTCTACATCAAGCCACATCCCAAGCAACACAGCTACATTCCGCGTCTCACTCTCCAGCGTCCGACCTGAATACCCTGTGTGTCGCCCTAAGTGCAAGCTCCGTAGTGCATCAGCGTTCCCATCCACTAGGCTCTGCGCTCCTGCCAAATACACATGTCCTGACGGCTTCAGCAGTCCCGCATTCTCTCGCACGTACTCTATCCATCCGAGCGGCCTTTCTCCGTTCAGCGCAAGCACATACGTAGCATACGCCTTCGTGGTCATATCGTCCTGTTCGTCCGCAAACTGTCCGGTGTACATTGACGCCATATATCCGCGCATCCAGTTCAGCGCACCGGTCAGCATCTCTTCAGGGAAACTCACTCCCGCATTCTTCGCCGCAAGCAGGAAATGTGCTGCATACACGCTCCCCCAATGGTACGGGGTACTAGTTCCAGGCCATGCCGCAAAACTTCCGTCGTAGAGCTGCATTGACTGTATCCGGTTGATTGCGCCTTCAGTACGTTCATGGATAGCGTTATCGTTGGCGATTAGTGGGTCGAGTTCAGCGACGGCATCGGGCAGTATCAGGAACGGCCATGCTGTGGATATGGTCTGTTCGAGGCACGCGTGAGGGTAAGCGTTGAGGTACTGAACCGCTCTGTTGATGTTGACGGCGGGGGTATTCGCGAGGGTCAGTGTTCCGGAAATTTCGCCCATGAAGTCGTCAGTAGGAACAGTAATTTTTGTGGTGCCGTTTGCGAAACTGCCGGTTGCTCCAGTAGTAACGGAAGGCCAAGCAGACCGGATCGGAATATCGATTTCCTGAGTATAGCTCACTCCATGCCACGAAGTAGTTATCTTTAGCACAGCTTTGTTTGCACCGCCTAATGCACGCGCTTTTGTAGTAAATGAACCTTTAGCTCCAGCAGGTATCTTTAGGAGTGAATATGACTCATCCAGTGTTAACCCTTCAGGTGTGAGCTGAATAGTGATCTCCTTGTTCTGCCCTGACGTATTGAAGACGGATATCGGCACAAGGAACTCATCACCCGGTGCTGCAAATCTTGGGAGTCCTGCCTCAGTAACTACATCGCGCGCTATCTCGATAGTCTGCTCAGCCTTCCCGAAGCTCTTCCCTGATGCCGCAACAACATACAGCCTTCCTCTTCCGCTGAACTCCGGAATGTCAAGCTCAGTAGTAATCACGCCGTTATTGTCCGCCTCAAGCACTCCGTCAAACAGTGAGAGTATCTTGAAACGCTGAATGTTCCCGTCGAGCGCAAGAGCTCCCATAGCCTCGTCACCGCCCGGATGAAGCTGTTCGGTAGCCTGATCCTCAATAGGAATTAGCTGGTCGTATAAGTCGAAGCCTTTGGAGTTGAGGGTCTTTAAGCCCCAGAAATGATTCAGCAGATCCGGAGTCTTGTATCTCGTCAGGCCAAGTACACCATCATCAACAAACGCTATTGCTACGTCAGCATTCCCCGCCAAGTTAGCCCCTGCACCAGTGAGAGAAATCTTCACAGGCAGCTTCGAGGCAGGCTCTATTTTCTTCGGAGCGTCTATAGCGACATTCATGCTGTAGCTGCTAAGGTCGGTCTTGAGTCTGAGGAGACCTATAGCCCTATGTGAGGCCCACTGCTTAGCGTCAGAGCCTTCTACTGGCCGGATCAGCCACGCACTAACCCACGCATTAGGCATCATGTCCTTAGTGATGGGAACGTCAAATGTTACTTCACCGTCCTCAACAATGCGTATATTCCTGTCGATGAGCTTTGCATTCTCTACGGTGATGAGCATCAACCCAGCAAACGGAGCTTTGATTTTGACCTGAGCAGTCTCTCCGACTTTGTAGGTATCTTTCTCAGTGGACATGTCTATACGGTCGATGAGCTGCGAGCCTCTGCCTGCATACTTAGGGTCTGTCGCGTAGAACCTGTACACAGCGCGTGCGTTGTCGTCAGCATCAGACACTCTCACCAAGTAGCTGCCCCATTCTTTAGGAGTGAAGGCTACATTACCGAGACCATTTTTCAGAGTGAATGATTTATCCTCTATTTCCGTAAGTTCTTCTGTACTCTGCCAACGTTTTCTGCCGTCAATCTCGATCATGTTGTAGTTCCACGTGACGCGATAGAGAGTAGCTGTGAGGTCTCCGGGATTCGCGGGCTCTTCTTCCGGAGTTATTCCCGCGACTCTGAATCTAGCTGCATTCCCTACAGAGAAAGAGTCATTTTCCGGTGCTATCCCGAGCAAATACCCCGATGGATAATATTTCCGCGTCATCGTCCCCGTGATCCACCGTCCGCCGTCCTCCATAACTTCCACCTTAAGCGTAACGTTCACGGTAGTAGCTGCCTGCCAGTCCGCATTCACCGGCAAATTCGCAGTCGCCTTCCCGAAAGCGTCTAGCTGCCCTCCTTCAAGTTCGCCCTCCTCACGCTCAAACACTCGCGAACTGTCCCCGAAAGTGTAGGCCTTCCACCGCTCCTGCGTAGGTGTGAACTCCCCAGCACGCGCTACCCATGACACTTTGTACGGCAACCCCGCTCCATCAACTCCGAATAACCAGCGCGCATATATATCCGCAGTGAACGTGTCGCCCTTCACCAAATACTTCCGTAATGTGTTCAGCTTCACCTCAATACGTGGCGGGGCAAAATCCTCAACGTGGAACTTGTACGCCGCTATGGGTCTGTCCTCTGCGCCCGGAACTGCTGCGTTGACCGTCCACACTCCTGTCAATGCGTTTGCCGGGATACCTAGCTCGAACAATGCACTGCCCTTGTCGTTCAGAGTAACCGCCTGCTGAGTAACTTTGCGGCCAAGTGTGTCCTTCACCGTGAACACTATCGGGAATGCTTTAGGGATAGTGATGTCAGGATTGCGGATTATGGCCTTGAAGTGAGCGGTCTCGCCCGTACGGTAAATGTCTCTGGGTGAAATTATTGCGCCGTCATACCCTGAGCGCTCGCCAAAAAGCCATGCACGGCCGGATGTGTCGAAGATTTCGCGGTTGAGGAGGTCAGACGTGAGTTGCAGGTATGTGAGGTCAGCGTTTTCGCCAGAGCCTTTACGCACCACAGCGACATATGGCTGGTTATCGCGCTCCCAAGTGTTGCCGTCGGGGATTTGGTAGTAGAAGACCCCTGCGGAGTTAGTTTTGCCGGAAGCGAGTAATTGCTTTGCACTGGAGTAGATTTTGACGTCAGCCTCGTTAACGCCCTTTGCACTGGTGAGTGAGTTCACCCACAGGAGTATAGCGTCCTCCCAAAGTCTTGCAGTAACACCCAAGTCCGAGAGGCTGATGATTTGGCGGTATTCATCCCACCAGTCAGCATTAGCATCACGAGCAGTTAGCAGGAATAGGCCTCGTTTTCCCTGAGCGAGTTCATTTACGGGAATGGATTTGCGAACGGTCTTATTGAGTGGCAGGGATAGTGGAATTTCCTTAGTGAAGACCCTGCGAGCGATATCCTTGTCGAACTCGTCATAATCATCATGTAGCATATAGGGGATATTATTCTCATACATGCGCCATAAATCGAGCTGTAATTTCTTGATGTTGAGGAGCTCAATAGGAATTAGGCCGTCATTGAGAGCAGTGAGGTACGTGCCAGTTGATGGGAGAGTAATATCTGGCGCCAGGTCAGGCATAATAATGGATTGCTTATAGTCTTCCTTGAGGACTAGGCCGCCTTTGGACGGGAAACCTTTACGGAAAGTAATCACGAACCTGTCTCTAGGGCGGAAGTTCTCGGACCTGATGGTGAAATTCTCATCGCTCCAGCCGGAAGAAAATGTTACGTCACTGACAGCAGGCTCTATAGTGATGAAGCTCTTAGCGGTGTTAGGGTCAATGCCGAAGTTGAAGTATGCCCTGATAGCATTGCGCTCCGGAGAAAGTTCCCTGACCATGAGTTGAGGGTCAAGGACGACACTTTCGGTATAGTCATTGTTGATGCCTAAGTCGCCTTCGCCGGATTTGAGGCCAGCGGAAATGTGTACGGTGAAGCGTTGACGAGATGAAGACTTTTGCACTGGAACGGAAGCCCTGATAGTGCGTGATGGTAGTGCGCCATTAATGGAGTATGGTAATTCTTTGCCTTGCTGGTCAAGAATGCGCATATAGCCCTTAAGCCTTGCGGGGTCTACCCTCATGTTGAAGGCGAGCGTGAAGTAAGCGTTGCCGTCGCGCCCCATAGATGCCTTGATGTCAGTGGGTGAAAGTCCTTCGGTCTGGAAGCGGAAAGTTCCCGGGCCGATGGAGTTACCGCGCCTATCCTTGAGGCCGTCGCGTAGAGTAGCGGAGTAGCTAGTGGCTTGCTGAAGTGGAGCGAGGAGTTTAGCGGTAAAGGTGCGTTCATTCTGCCACCTGCCCTCTAGGTTTAGCGGAGGATTGACCTCAAAAGGGAAGTGAGAATTTTCTGGCGTGAAAGTTTTGCCAGTCTGTGCCTTAGTGACCACAGGATTACGGAACACTATCCGGAAAGAGACATTATCGGGAACGGTTCCAGTAGGTGCGAAACTCTGAACACCTTTAGGCATGTTAGAGGCAGAGAATGCCTGTGAACAGCACACTAGGATGAACAGAGCCAGTAATAAAGACGTGTGAAGTCTTTTCATGGTAAAACATCCTTTCGAGAAAATGAGATGCAATAATTATAGCCTGTTATGAGAATGAGGGATAAGGTATGTTTGCTATAATGTGAATACATAAAGGGGGAAAAATATCAAGCATGGAAGAGAAGAAAAATGTTGCCGCCGCTAGTAAGAAATGGGAAGTTGTAGTGTTCCGGTTAGGGAGAGACTTGTTCGCCATAAACGTCAACAAAACCCGTGAAATATTACGCTGGACTGGCTGCCGGCCAATACCGTCAAAGATCCCTGCATTTGTAGGGATAACGACACTTAGGGGAGCGACATTGCCATTGATAGACCTGAGGATATTCTTAGGCATTCAGTCGACAGTCCCGACAGAGCAGACGAAAGTTATGGTAGCGGAGTTCAACGACATCAAGCTAGGGTTTCTAGTGGATGGAGTTGAGAGAATCCGGCAGGTGAATGCGGAGGATTTGGACAGCTCAAAGATGCGTGGAGTATCGTTGAAATGGGTACTGTACATCATAAAGCGTGATGAGCGTAATATATTATTGCTGGACTATGAGGCAATAATTCAGGAGACAGCACCGGCAGTAGCGGAACATATGTTTGACCAAGACAAGCTCGGGACATATCACCGAGAAGTTGGGCATGTGGAGGATTTTCACATCCTAGTGGCGGATGACAGCCCATTATTGCGGCAACAGACATGTGATGTGCTGAAGCAGTCGGGTTTTTCGAGCATATACCCAGTGAAGGACGGAGTGGAGGCGCGAAAATTATTGCTGGACCAGGGAGAGAATTTTGACTTGCTGGTGTCGGACATAGAGATGCCGTTACTTGACGGATTGAGCCTAGTGGAGACATTGAGGCAGGACCCTAGAACGGAGAATATGCCGGTGATATTATTCTCGTCTATCATGGTGAAGGAATTGCTGGACAGGGCGGAGCGGTTGAAGATAGTGCATGTACTGAAGCCGGATGTGTATAAGCTGGTGGAGGGAGTAGTGAAAATCTACCGGGAGTGCAAGAAGACGCGTAACTATTAATGAAGGAGGAAACGCCATGAAGAACGCATTAATGAAGCTGATATACATTGTAGCGGAGAAGGGTAAGCTGATAGGGTTTAACAGGGGGAAGCTGAAGGCATTATTGTACCCAGCATACCGAATGTTTTGCTATGTGTTGTACCGGCTAGGAGGAGGGTATATATACCTGTATCATGTGGAGTTGCCATTGACGCAGCGTTGTAATTTGAGGTGTAAGCACTGTAGTTTTTTCATGCCATACTTCAAGCACCCAGTAGATTTTGCAGTGGAAGATTTACTGAAGTATATGGAGCGTTTATTATCAGTAGTGAATGCAGTGCAGATATTCCGGATACTAGGAGGCGAGCCGTTTCTGTACAAGGATATTTGTGCGATAGTGAGGAAAGCAATAAGTTCCCCGAAGCTGAAGACCATAGAGATAGTAACCAATGGGACGATTATGCCCTCCAGAGAGCTACTTGACCTGATAAAGGGAGAGCGGGTGAAGATACAGATAAGTTATTACGGGAAGCTATCGAGGAAGGCGGAGGAAATCAAGGCGGTATGTGATGAAGCAGGCGTAGAGTGTGTAATCCGTGACCCGAAAGATAAGACATGGTTTTACGCGGGAGACCTTCATGAGAGGGGAAGGAGTGTATTGGAACTCCGGAAGCAGCTCAAGCGGTGCGGGAACATATGCCGGAATTTCCAGAATGGGAAGCTATATTTTTGTCCGAGGGCGTCATTTGGGAGCAAGTTAGGTATGCCGGATAACCCTAATGATTATGTTGATTTCAGGCATGATGTTGATGTTAAGGCGCTGAGGGAACAGGTATTTGCATTAACGCAGAAGAGGTATATAGCGGCGTGTAATTACTGTGATGAGGGTACGGAAGAGTATAAGCCAGTGCCAGTAGCGGAGCAGATGTAGTTGATGAGGTATTGCCCCCTGCCAGAAAGACGGGGGGATATTCCCCACAAACATATACCCCTCAACACCAGAACCCTTAATCTTTCCACACACAAATATCTCCTATAGAAAACTCTCACACAGAAATATTAACCGTGTCAAAAAATCACTAAATCACTGTATAATAATCCAGCCAGCACAAAATTTTTCACACATAAAGGAGCAAATACATTTTGGACGGCAAAATGAAGAACATCGGTATAATAACCTCCGGCGGAGACTGCGGCGGATTGAATGCAGTCATTCGTGGAGCAGCAAGAACTGCACTTATGCGCGGCATGAGAACCTTCACTATCCCTAATGGCTACGCAGGCTTGTACAACCTAGTGAACTTCGACCACCTTGTTGAACTGGATGAAGAACGCACTGACCACATAACTTCCCAATTTGCAGGCAGTGATGCAGGACATAGCCGCGTCAAAATCTCCAAAATCAATGACCCTGATAAATATGACCGCATAATGATGGGTTTACGTAAGCACAATATTGACGGGTTAGTGATATCCGGCGGAGATGATACCGGAAGCGTAGTAGTGGACCTAGCTGAGCATGGAATACCCTGTGTACATGCGCCGAAAACTATGGACCTCGACCTCATGACCTACTCAGTCGGCGGAGATTCTGCTATCAACAAAATCGCGACTATAGTTGACGACCTCAAGACCACCGGCACAACTCATAACCGTATAATGGTAATCGAGGTGTTCGGGCGTTATGCAGGACATACGGCGTTCAGGGGCGGAATAGCGGCGGATGCGGACTGCATATTAATTCCCGAAGTGCCTGTAGACTTCAATGCAGTGTATGCCCACCTGAAGCATTACTATATACGCCGGATACTGAACTCTGACGTACATGCAGGTACGTACACGATTGTAGTAGCAGAGGGAGTGCGAGGCGAGGACGGACAGCTATTCTCAGATGGCGGCGGTTCAGGAACAGACTCATTCGGACACCCCAAACTTGCAGGAGCAGGGCGTTTCGTGAAGGAAACACTGGAGAACATGATGAAGCAGGACCCGGAAATCAAGCAGTTCATGAAGACTTCAGAAATGTATGTGCCAGGAGTGTTCGAGATACCAGAGATTCGTGAAGTGATACCGAGCCATATAGTGCGTAGCGGTTCGACATCAGCGTATGACGTGAACTTTGGGAAGCAAATCGGAGCGGCGGCAGTGATATTGCTGGAGCAGGGAGTTAGCGGAGTTACTGTAGTGAAGATGTACAACGGTAAGATCCGTTATATGCCGACGAGTGAAGCGATAGTGCAGAGATTTGTGGGGCTAGAGAGCGTAACGTTCTACGAGCAGATGGATGTATGTTTCGGGAGGTACCGGCAGAAATACGAGCCAGTGCTAGAAGAAGCGCATGGAGCAGTAGAGCGGCAGTATAGCTAGAGTAATTGACAAGAGAGTTATGAGGGAATAAAATATCCTGCATTGAAGTTGGGGCTGTAGCGCAGTTGGGAGCGCGCGACATTCGCATTGTCGAGGCCGGGAGTTCGAATCTCCTCAGCTCCACCAGATTATGAGAAAGATATGCCCGCTTGAGAGTATCAGGCGGGTTTTGTGTTGATGGTATATGAAGGAGTATGCTGTTTGAGAAAGTTTCCCTGCTACTGCCGAAAGTCTCCCTGCTGTTGCCGAAAGTCTTCCTGCTGTTGGCGAAAGTCTCCATGCTGTTTGCGAAAATCTCCATGCTGTTGCCGAAAGCCTCCATGCTCTTCCCGAAAGTCTCCCTTCTACCGCCGAAAGAATCTTTTTGCCAGACCGTACGCCATCAGGAATACTGCATACATATGTTTCCCGAACAACTTCGCCACAAAAAGCTTAATCCTCGCTCCTCCATGCCCAAACGGCACTAGTTCACGAAAACTCACATGCTTCACTGCCTCACCTATCTCAAAACGGTCATATTCCCTCAGGATAATTTTCAGAGTAGTGGAGATAGGTATTCTGCTGTCCTTATGCAGGTACGATAACCATAAGCCATCGCTCATGAATGTGTTCCCGAAATATATACGCCATTCCCACCCCATAGAATGCTCATCACACCATTTCTGCAATGCCTGATGCGTCCTGAAACAGTAATCCAGCATATTCATGTTCATTGTGCGAGTTATGGATGTTGGATTGATGTTATAGATATAGCAAAGTATGGGATGGTATATGATTTTCTTAGCGGCATAATAGGCTTCGAGCATGAACATCAAGTCCTGCATTCTGATAAGCTGCGGCTGAAAACGGATATTATTCTCTCGTATGAACTTCATAGGGAAACACTTCGCGACTACTGATGTGATAGCAAAATCTCCCGATGCATCCGGAAAACGTAACACAGTCTTGTATATCTCATTTTTTCTGTCTGATAAATCAACGACTTCATGATGGATATGAAGTTTTTTCTTGCCGTTAAGGAAGTCCACACCCATGCCCATCAGAAGGATATCAAAATCGCCGTCCAGTTTACTGAGTTCCTGATGCAAAGTCTCATGGAAAACATCATCAGCGTCAACGAACATAACATAATCCCCAGTAGCATGGTCGAGGCCAGTATTTCGAGCCACAGCAGAGCCCTGATTTTCCTGAAGTATATACTTGATGTTCTGATAGTTTGCTGCAAAATCCCTGCATATATTGTCGACTTCAGGCAATGTGCTGCCGTCATTGACTATGATGATTTCGTAATGAGCGAAATTCTGTGCTATTATGGAGTTCAAGCACCCCTCAAACAGTTCACGATTGACGTTATAGACCGGAACGATGAACGAAAAACTGTAGTCAGTGAGTGGAATAGAGTGATTATTATGCAAAGTAAAGCTCTCCCTTGAAAGATATGGCAGCAATTATACATCAAAAGATTATGAGAAATCAGGAAGTAGCTTGATAGTTTGCAGAAAAAATATCCCCCCCGTTTTTCATGAGAGGATATTATTACGTGGAGTGAGAGTTATGCGGTGAGATATCTACGTGTCCCGAAGCCTCCACACCCAAAAGCCTACACACTCTGAGCTTTCTTCATCCAGTCCTTCCCATCAACAAATCTCGACACTATGAATGACACTACATAATCCCCAGCAGCATTAATCATAGTCGCCGGAGGATCCACCAGATTGCCAATCGCTACCAGAATCGGGAATGCTAGCTCTATATTCTCCGGAAAGAACAACGTGCAGATAATATACTCCCCAATATATCCACCGCCCGGAACTCCGCTCATGCCTACAGACGAAAACACCGCAACCAGCACTACCATAGGCAGATCCCCAAACGTCAATGGCCGCCCAAGCACTCCCAGCACAAACGCTACCTTCAGCACGCACGAGAAACATGAGCCATCCATATGCATAGTAGCCCCCAGCGGCAGAACTATATCCGACACATCACGCGATATCCCAGTGTCAGCAGCAGCCTCCATATTTGTTGGTATAGTCGCAATTGATGAACATGTCCCAAGCGACACCACCACAGGGTTGAGAATATGCCGGAACATAGCTCTTACACCATCACTGCCTGCTCCTATATACGCCATCACAGGGAACGCCGTAAATACATACACGAAGCATACAGGGTAATACAGGCCAAGTGCGCGGGCATAGTCTTCAGTAATCTGCGGACCATATGTCGCAACTAGGTCGGCAAATATCGCGAAGAATGCTATGGGTGCATAATACGTTACTATGTTGACGAACTTGAGCATGACTGAAGTGAGGCTGGCTAGGAATTTTTTCACAGCTTCAGCGTCATTGCCGGAGAGGTTCACAGCAAACCCGAACAGCACAGAGAATACTATGAGCGGAAGCATTGCCCGGCGGGATAACAGCCCCACAAAATCCTCGACCGTGAAGAAGTTCACAATCATCTGGGTGAAAGTAGCGTAGTTACCGATTCCTTGATGAGGAACGTTGAGCCATGCGCTAGTGACAGGTGGAAAAAGCATTATCAGGCAGAAATATATCACCGCAGCAATAGCACCTGTGATGATGAACGTGATTATTGTTACCCACATGATGCGGCCAGAGCGGCGAAGGTCTTTAGTGTTAGCGACAGCACCAGCAATTGATGCGAAGACCATAGGGACGACTATGCAGAACATTAATCGGATGAAGATAGTGCCCAGAAACGCGATATTGCCTGCGAAATTAGGGGAGAGATAGCCTGTTATTGCTCCCAGCACCATAGCGAGCAGCAGGATGAACAAGAAAGTGTAGTTGCGTGCGATAGAATGAGCTTTCATGAAGTAGATGAGCCTCCTGATAAAGAATATTGTGGGTATTATACAGCGATATGATGGATAAATTTATGAGTGAGCGGTGAGAAAATCCAGAGTGTCCAGTAGTGTAGCATTCCTGATGAGAGCCGTAGCTGCAATCATGATGTTGTTGGTGCGGATGACTTTATGATAGTATCCCAGAGTTTACGAGCTGCCAATTCTTCAAACGTAATTATGTTTCTCTTCTGTCATGGGAATGTCAAATATTATAAGCAAAAACACATGGCTTTGCTATAATTACATGTATTCAGAAAATGCTTCAGACACAGGAGGATAGTTAATAGTTAGCAATCAAGTACGACACTCCCAAAATGCATGAGCGCGTGGGATACAATTTGCAATAAGTCTCTCCGGAATAGAGAGCGAATAGTCTTGTAGATGATGATACCGCTGTGCAAGTAACATTGTGCAAGTATTTGTCAACGAAGCAAGAAGCCCAAAATCTTGTAACAACGTATATGCTTAACAAAAGTTATCATCAAGAAAGGAGGTGTACCGTTTACAGGAGGCGAATAAATCCCTAATATTATCAGCCTTCAGTAACGGTTATTCACCGCGTAATAATGCAGAATAATATATTTACCAAACGAGAACCCTTAACATTCATAGATACATGTTCGCTGCTGGAACTGCCTGCCGCCGAAATATTCCTGAAGAGCCTTCGAGCCTCAGACGGGAAAGTCATAGTGCTATGGGCAGTCATTGATGAACTCAGGAAGAAAATCCGCGACAAAGACCCCGAAATCAGCTCAAACGCGCAGAAAATCTTCAACCTAGTGTTCGACTACGAAGCCAAAGGTGTCCTGACGATAGGCCTCGACGACGACAAAACCAGCCGGAACTTTGCGGACAATATATTTCTAGGAGCGGTGTTCAGGTACGGGCTAAGCAACAACGTAATCATAATCACTCAGGACAGGAAATTAGCCTCAGACCTGCTCAGCACCAGAAACAGCAAATCAGTAAACGGCCTGCATATTTCAGTGAAGCGGCTCGAAGATGACGGAACACTCTCGGACTTCAGCCACAGCTATTCACAGACAGAACGGAGCAATACTTCAATGACCAGCAACGTTTTAGAGATCCCTGCCTCACAGTTATTACAGCAGTTCCGGAACAACAGGGAGGCGAGCGGAAGAGTCTACAAGAATCAGTGCATGGCATTTTCTGGCAAGGTAGTGCGCACACACAGGGAAGGCAGAGCGTTAATCACGGAGCTATTATCTGATGATGAGGGCTTTCGTGGACGAATAATCTGCCGATTTCCTGAAGGCACATTGCAGGAAAATACGACACTGGAGCGTGGGCAGGGAGTTAGGATATCGGGCTACCTGAACAGCGTAGACACGAACTTCGGAGACATAGAGATGTCTGATTGCGTGATGGAGGCCAGTACAGCATCGAGCGGCTATATTCCTGCAAGAAACGATATACCTGTTCGAGTAACTTCAATTCCTGAGGAGAAAACGACCCTGACGCAAATTCCTGAGGTATCCTGCAAAGTGAAGACCCCCACCGGCCAAGAGTATGTATTGACTGGGATAGTGGCGCATGGACCCAAGAGCATAGTCTACGAGACAGAATCGGGTGGACAAACTGGCGAATATGTCGCGAAGATATACCTGCCCGAGTTCTGCACGGTGAGGCAGCTGGAGAAATTGCGGCATATAGTTGGTCTTGGCCTGAAGTGCAAGGGTATATGTTTCCCTGTAGAAATCCTGATGAATGAGCGCGGAGAGTTTTGTGGGTGCTTGATGCCCAAGGCAGACGGCGGGAGCATAGAGGAACTTTTCTGTACGCCACTGGAATTTGCACGGAGATTCCCTGACTGGAAAAAGACCGATATGGTACTCCTGACGATGAATATTCTCGACATGATAAAGTACCTCCACGACAACGGTGTATTGATGGGAAATCTTGTGCCTGAGAATATAATGTTCATGTCCACTGAAGAAATATACTTTGTGAATGCGGATGCGTGGCAGTATGGAGAGTTTCCGTGTCCTGATGGGAATGTGTATGCGACTGCGCCGGAGCTTCAGGGTCATGACTTCAGTGCATTTTTGCGGACGAGGGGCAACGAGAATTTTGCTGTGGCAGTGTTAGTGTTTATGCTGATGATGCAGGGATTGCCTCCGTATGCGAGTTTTGAGCGAGATTTGCCAGAGGAAGAGATACGTGCGTGTAAATTTCCGTACACAGTTGGGGAGTTCAAGGCTATAAAGAACTACAAAGCTCCCGCGCATGAGGCAAGAAAAATCTGGAGTCACTTGGTGCGGCAGTTGAAGGATACTTTTTTGCAGACGTTCCACGAGAAAGGTAATCACAACACGGAGCAGACCAGATACCCTGTAGAGCAGTGGATAAAGGACATGAGTTATTACTATGCGTGTTTGCCGAAGATGATAAAGACCGACCCGGACAGTGAGGAGATATTTCCGAAGGAGACGCGCAAGGCACTGGATAAGCGTCCGGAAGCAGGAGGAGGCAGCAGACGAACAGCAGGCTATAGGCGAAGTAGCAGACAGTAGCGCAGAGAAAAATCCACCCCCCTACAGGCTTTTGAGTGCTTGAGGGGGGAATTATTGTGATGGTAGTGTGTGGGTTATTCTAGGAAGAACACTTGTGTTAATTTTGGCTGAGCACCGGTATCAGGGTCAAGCTCCATAGTCATAACGTCCTTCATGTATTCGTTCCAGCGGTCGACGATTTCACTTTGAGCCTGAGTTTTAGCGGCGAAGTCGATGCCATGTTCGCACTCATAGTAGCCGAAAAGTTCGAGGCCGGTGTTCCAGATGGAGTAGTTTCGGATGCCAGCGGACTTGAGTAGCTGCTTCATTTCTGGCCAGATGTTGTCGTGCCTGCGTTTGTATTCCTCAAGCATACCGGGTTTGATAGTAGCTTTCCAAGCGTAACGTTCGAGCATGATTATTACTTCCTTTCTTGATGAAGAATATTGCTGAATATATATATTTGCAAGTGTTTGTTGACAGTGTTATTTGCGATTTCTGGAGTAACGCCTTTTTGTAGTGTCCCATGTTCCCCAGATTATGACCCATAGCGATATCACCATGAGTACACCCAAATATACCGACAACGCCCAACACACCGCAGCACTTGATGCATTCTTTGAGGACATCGCACAGTGCGAGTAATGCATAGCCGCAAGAATGAATATCACTGAAACTATGATTACCCCTATGGCAGAATCCCCCAGAAAGAACACCGAAAACATTATGCCTGTATTTATCGCATACAGCACAAGAAGGCAGATTACGTGTGCGAAATTCATGATCCAGATTCTTTTGCGGATGAGGAACGCAGATATACCTCCAGCAGCTATGATGACCAGCCAGACACCTAACGCAGAGCCTCCGAATATCTCAGCGAGGACATCAAAGCCGTATTCAGCCATGACATATGCCGTAAAGACCATCAGAGCCAGCGACAGGGACATATAGACACAAAATTTTCGCAGAACTTCAGAGCGATTAATGAGTGTTGAGCCTCCATGTAGGGATATGATGTGAGAGATTCTAGTACACAGTTGCGAGAAAAACGACTGCATAAACACTTAGACAAATTTATTGACAGAAGAGCCCCACCCCCCTGTTAGTATTTTATGCATACTTTTCTGGAGGTGTTTTCTGTATGGGAGAAGCGAAAACGGAAAGTAAAAAGCCGGTTTTACAGTTGGCGGGCACCTCTGCATTTGGGGTAGGTGGTTATTGGTGCGGGGATCATGTTGGAGGGCTGTGTGTTTCATACATGAACTTGACCGGCGGAACAGCACTAGCTACTCATCTCGCTTGTATAATCGTAGGTGGTGGCATAGGACTTATTGTTGGATTATTGCTTGATAAGAAGTATAACGTCAGGCAAATAAGGAGGTTTAATTGATGAAAGCAGAAGGTACTGGAACAATCGGAGGCCTGATAGCTGGTGCGCTGGCAGGTGCAAAATTCGGTGCTGGGATTGGTATTGTTGGAGGGCCTGCGCTGTCGATGGCCGGAACGATACCGGGTGCAGTTATCGGCGGAGTAATCGGTGCGTTGTCTGGTAACAAGGTCGGACGTGTTATTGACGACAGCAGCGAAGACAAGGAGGCTCAACAATGAAAGCAGAAGGTACTGGAACGATCAGCGGCCTTATAGCCGGTACGCTTGCAGGGGCAAAATTGGGAACTGGATTAGGGATTGCGGCCGGACCATTAGGAGCTGTTGCAGGATTTATCCCATGTGCCATAATCGGCGGAATAATTGGTGCATTGACGGGCAATAAGGTCGGAGATGTGATAGACAGGAACAGCTCAGACTCTAAGCAGTAAATCATCATGATAGATATACTTCTTGAAGCTCTGTTTGGCCTGTTTGGCCTTATTATCGACAATATCGACATGTCTTGGTTCGGTTTTGCAAATTTTTTTGCATTCATGATAGCAATATTTGCAGTTGTAGTATATGTGCAACTGTAACAAAGTATACGGTTGTATATGGCTAATTACCATCCTGTACTCTGACACGAAAAGACCCCGTCAATGACTCACGGGGTTTATTTTTGCTTGCTGGGTCAAAATTGACCCGGCGAAAAATCCGCCAGGCCGTAATGTCCAGTGATTGCTACAGAATATTGATCCACGCGTCAACAGTCTCGTTGTTGAAGACGTTCAACTTGTTGAGGAAGCTGATAGTCCCACCGTCAGCGGCCTTCTCGACCGTAAGAGTCCCTACACTGCCAGCGTTGAAGGTCTCGCCCTCTTTGCCGGTGAGTTCTCCCTTCACGAAAGCCACAGCCGCATACGATGCCGCATAGCCCAGCTCAGTGGGATTCCACAGGAACGTTTCGTCAGCTATGCCCTTGTTGATGAACTCCTTCATGTCAGACGCAAGAGTGAGGCCTGTAACTTTGACGTTTCTCTTCGCGTCCATGATGCATTTGCTCACCGCAGGAGCTCCGACAGTTGTCGGGACGATAATACCCTTCAGGTCAGGATACTTTTCGAGGAGAGCCTGAGTTTCGTTGAAGGACTTTGTGTACTCGTCATCGCCATAGACTACGCCGACAAACTCGATATCCTTGTACTTTTCTTGTCCGCTCTTGAGTGCTTCGGTCATGAACGAAATCCATAAATTCTGGTTAGGAGCAGTTGCCATAGCTGAGAGGATAGCTATCTGGCCTTTTCCGCCGATGGATTTGACCATAGAGTCGAGCTGAGTGAGAGCGATAACCTTTGCGCTTGCGGGTTCAACGTCTAAGTCTCTGCCTTCGGGATCGACTGGAGCGTCCCAAGTTACGACTTTGATTCCGGCCTCGCGTGCTTCGTTGCAGACATCAACCAGAGATGCGGGGTCGTTTGCGGAGACACAGAGGACATCCACGCCTTGGGCGATGTAGTTCTCGATGATGCGGATCTGGCCGTCAGAAGAGCCGTCATCCGGGCCGTCGTGCATGAAGGTGAATCCGAGTTCGTCAGCGGCTTTCTGGAAACCTGCGACTCCGGCCTGGAAGTAGGGGTTGCCGGACTGTTTGTAGACCACGCCGATGGTGATGCCTTTTGCGGGCTTGTCTGCGGCAAGAGCTGCGCCGGTGAGGACGAACGATAACACTAATACTGCTGCTAAAAGTTTCTTCATGAATATACCTCCTGATATGTTTTGTACAGTCTGGCACTTACGCGGGCGGGCGGGTGGGGCGGAAGTGTCAGACTGTTCCCGACCGTAAGGGCGGGATGTTTTTAGCTTAATATGACAGCGTTTTTGCTGCCATTTCTGCCCAAAAGTCTAACTGCCTGCAAAGCCCGGTGTTGTTCACACAAACTCTGCTGTTTCTGCCTGCAAGCCTCATTCTCTGCAAAACCCGGTGATGTTCACACACGCTCTGCTGTTTCTGCATGAAGCCTCACTGCCTGCAAAACTCGGTGATGTTCACACAAAGCCTGCTGTTTTTGCCTGAAGGCCTCATTGCCTGCAAAACTCGGTAATGTTCACACAAACTCTGCTGTTTCTGCCTGCAAGCCTCATTCTCTGCAAAACCCGGTGATGTTCACACACGCTCTGCTGTTTTGACCTGAAGGCCTCACTGCCTGCAAAACTCTGTGCAGTTCACAAAAAGCCTGCTGTTTCTGCCCGAAGCCTCAGCCTATGAATGCTGGGCTGCCGTTTCTGCCCTGCGTCTTGCTACTCTCCTTGCGTTCCGGAAATCCTCGATCAGATTCGGCACTAACACGCTCAGAATCAGAATCACTCCTACTGACAGATTCACTGCGCTGTCCGCAAACCCGAACAATGTACCAAGCCCGAACTTCACCACTCCGAATATTACGAGTGAAATCGCTGCTCCGATCACGCTGCCTTTTCCGCCGTCAGTCGAGAATCCTCCCAACACTGCCGCCGCAATCGCATACATGTGATACCCGTCCATGATGTCCGCTTTCACGCTTGATGACGAGTTCCCGACGAAGAATATTCCTGTTACCGCGCTCATCAGTCCCGCTATCACGAAACACCAGAACTTTATGCGGTCGGTCTGGACTCCGGAGTAGTACGTCGCTGATCTGTTAGTCCCTATTGCGAAAATCTTCCTGCCGTTTCCGGTCATGTGCAGCCACACGAAGAAGATTACTGCAAACACCAAAAACACCGGCAGCGATATAGGCACCTTCACTCCGGCAATGTCCACTAACTTGTTCAGTGAGGACAGTGAACGAAATGTAGGGTCTCTGAACGTCAAAGTCTCCCCTCCGATTATGAGGTAGCTGAAGCCACGAAAGAATAGCTGTGTCGCAAGAGTGATTATCATCGAGAATAATTCCTTGAAGCGAGTACACAAAAACCCGTTCAGCGCACCGCATACAGCACCTACCAGAAGACAGGCCAAGAGTGAAAGAGTCAGTGCCACAGGCCCGGACATGCCGCCGAGAATTGCGAGGTTGTTATACGTTACGCCGAGAGTTACGACACTTAGAGTCCCTATTGCTCCGACGGAAATATCTATGTCTCCCATTGCGAGAATCAGCATCATTCCGAGCGTCATAAAGCTGTACAGGAAATACGGCCTCATGCTCCGGACTACGTTGGCGAAGTAGAACACAGGACGGCGCGATACCCCTGCTGCTACTCTGGCCGCGTCAACGTAGTAGAACACCGCACACACTACCGCAAGAAGGATTACTAGGAAAAATTCCCAGCTCGTGAAAAATTTCTTGAT
>JAFTBT010000068.1 GCA_017455085.1 Synergistaceae bacterium | reverse complement strand
TGTCCTGCTGAACATCTACGGTAAATTCTGCTACTTGGACACCCTGCTGGGATAAATTCATGCGTAATTGTGAGATTTGGTCTTGCACTAGTTGTCGGATTTGCTCACTAGCTACTTTAATTGACGCCTCAACGCCCGAAGTTCCGGAGGTCAATTCCACAGAGACACGGCCAAGTGCAGGAGGATCAACTACGACTCTCGCTTTCTGGACACCATCAGCGCGGATGAATCTCACAACGTTCGTGAGTCCGTCCCTGAGAGTCGCGGCTTGCGAAAAATTCTCTGCACTCCTCAAGTTCAGCGGCATAGGCTCAGAAACTCTTGCGGTGCTTCGTCTGCTGTTGAGTACTCCCTCGAAATACGCCCCGAAATCCGAATGCGACTCTGTTCTGCGTGATTCTGGAGCTGTATTCTGACTTGGTGCTTCAGTTTTGATGTTTCTGGAGTCAGTTTTGCGTGTCTGTGTCTGTGTCTGATTCTGGGTGGTGTTGTGATTCTGGCTTTGAGGGTTAGGATTTTGCTGTTGTGCGTCAGAATCTCCATCATCATCATTCTCAGAAAACGCTTCACGGTTCACAGAAATATCCGCTCTAGCTTCATGAGCTTCTGGTGTCTCTTGCTGTTCGTGAGGTGCTTGGGGAGTTTCGGGCTGAACTCTTCGCTGACGTGAGGGCTGTGAGAATCCTGCTGACCTTTCGGGCTGAGTCAGTGTGTCCTGAATCTCTGGCTGTGCTGAATTTTGCGGCAGTGGTGTATTTTGCGGCTGGAGGTTCACGACTCCCGCGAGTTCCGCCATTTCTGCGCTGACTTCCGGAATCTCCTGCGGCTCTTCGGATTCTTGAGTGTCCTCCGTGTCGTGAGATGCCTTTAGTGTGTCTGTCTTGGCCGGAGCGTAGGTAGGTTTGTGCGTGGTATTTTCCGCGAGTGCAGGCTCGTGAACTTCAGGGGGTATATCTTCAGCACGAGAAGGCTCTGGATTTTCGCGGGATATATCTTCAGCACGAGAAGGCTCTGGAGATTCCGGAGTCATATCTTCGTCCGCAAGTTCGGGTGCAGATATCTGTTCTGCCTCGTCCTCCGGCCAAATCACCACGTCATCGTCTGGTTTTTCCTGTGAGGTCTGTATGTTTTCATGCATGACTTCAGGTGACGGAGTATCGGGCGTAATTTCTGCCTCACCAGCAAGAATATTCATCACCGACTGCGGGAATGTTTTAGTAGCGGTGAATGCCATCATCTGCGGATCAGGTATTTCTTCAGGGATCACAAGCACTTGCTCCGAAAAACCTGCTGCTTCTCCCTCAGCAATGCACTCGTTCATGAGGCTGGCAAAGAGTCCGGCTCGTGAGTCCGTTTCTCCTGAAGGAGTCTCCTGTAGTGTTGTCTGTATGGTCTGAATGTTTTGGAATGCCTGAAGTGCTGCGAATACGTCTGCTGTCATGGTGAATAACACCTCCTAACGGTTATTGTTCTGTCGCGCTATGGACATGAGCTCAGTGATTCTTGCGGCCTTTGTGGGTTTGAGCTTGCCCATTATCGAGGCTCTTGCGTCATTGGGGAGTCGCATCAACAGCTCCACAGCAAAAGTGTCACGTAACTGCTCAACGACTGCTGCTGCGTTTCGTGCGGACATCTCCCGATAAGTGCGTGCCACCTGATTGATGAGTTCCTGCTCTGTTTCTGTGGGGCCGTCTGATTCTTGCGAGGCCTGTGCTGCCTCCTGAGCCTGAAGCCTGCGCTGACGGCGAGATACGTCGCGTGAAAGCTCCACGAGTGCAAGTTCTCTGTTCTCGTAGACCTCCATGCGTGCGATGTCCCTGCTCTCGAGTGCGCGCTCCTGAGCGTCAAGGCGTCTCTGCCACTGCTCAAGCTCAACTGCTCGGCGATCCTGTGTGTTCAGGGCGTAAAATTCCGGGACGTTGAAGAACTCCGCGAGCTGGGGCCCGAAATACGGAATATTGGGTATGATCGTCCAGAACAGTGGCCTGCCGTCCCAAATGCCGCTGAGGTGCATTCCTGTAGCAGTTCCCAGAGCAAGCAGCAGCATCCACAGGAAGAACGTGAATTTTCCCATGCCCTTTTTCTTTTTCTTGCGCCTGACTATTACGGGTTCAGTTGGTGCGTCTGGATTCGGTGCATTATTGGCGGGTCTTTCTTCTGCCATGTTATCATCTCATCTCCATTAATATTTTGTGTAATGCTTGGAATTTTCTGGTATTGGTTCAGCTCATCTCACGAAGTCTGCGGTATATGGACATGATATTTTTCACGTAACGCTTGGACACTTCCGGAATGTTCCCGGAATCTACACGTGCAGGCCCAGCGTTGTATGCCGCTAATGCTTTCTCGATGTCTCCGCGATATTTATCGGTCAGGTCAGAAATGTATCTTACGCCGCCCTCTATGTTCTGTTCAGCGTCAAACGGATCACTCACGCCCAACATTGCCGCAGTACGTGGCATAAGCTGCATGAGTCCCTGAGCACCTTTGTTGGAGACGGCATCGGTATTCCAGCCGGACTCGACCTGAATCATTGCGCGGATGAGTTCGCTGTCGACGTTGTATTTTTCTGCGCAGGAGTCTATAACGTCCTGAAGTTCTGTATAGCTGGTTTTGCCGGAGATATTGCTTCGGGATTTTCTGGCTGCTTTGTTGACTTCGTTAAGCACGTCCACGAATTTGCTCTTGAGTGGAGCTGTAGGGTGCTGGTACATATCGGGCATGAGCCTGCGGTTGATTTCTTCGATTCTGCTGAGTACGCGTGTGATATTCGTCATGTTAGGGCCTATCAATTTTTATGACCTCCTTTTCGTGCAATGTTAGTGCCTGTGAATTTTGAGAGCCTGCTCATTCGTACATGTGAGGGGCTGTTAAGATTGTGAGCCTCCTTTTCGTGAAAACTGCATTGTAGCCACATCATCAAGTTCATTCTGTTCTATGCCTAACTGCTCGTGAAAATCAGCCTCCTTCAGGTGGTCTATGTATGTCTCCATTATGCGCACGTCTTTATGGCGTTCGACGAGTCTGGCTTCAGTGCCTGCTATGCGTGTCCTGACTTCAGCGAGTGAGGATTTTCCGCGAGTAATGTCTGTGTCTATAGCGTCTATGAATTGCCGCTGAAACCACAAATCATTTGCGCTGATGGTCTGGGAGCCAGCTGTGCCGAAATCGTGAATGGCTTGGGCTTTTTCGCCTTCGAGCTGAGAGATGTGGGAGAGTACGGCGCGTTCTTCAGAGCGTTCTGCGGCGAGGATGGCCTGTTCGTTTCTGCGGCTGTCCTCACGGATCTTGAGTATGCGGTTGAACTTTGCGATTCTCTGCTGCATGATGCACTCCTAAATTTGCTGGGATAATGTGGTAAATTTTAGCAGTCATGATGAAAAAGTGTTAGTTTCGTGAAGATTTACACCACTTGATGAATAGTGTTAGCGTCGAAAAAATTACGCCCTTGATGATATAATCTGCTCATCCTAAATACTCATGAAAGAAGTGAATAGACATGCGTTTTATCAGGAACAATTGCTGTATTCTGATGCTGATTATGGCAGTAGTAGTTTTTGGAGCAGGTTTTTTGTGTGCAAGGGCTGTTGCGGATCCCAAAGCGGACATAGAAGCGGCAAAGTCTGTGTTGGCTGAGAAGGACAAGCAGCTTCAACAGGCAGAAAATGATTTGTCAGCAGCCCAGAAAGAAATCAAGCGTCTTCGTGGTCTGACCGGCAAGACCTCAGAGCAAACAAAGGAGCTTAAGACTCTCAGGCTTCAGGTAGCTTCACAGAAAAAGCAAATATCAGCACTGAAGGCAGAGATTGAGGAGCTGAAGAAACAACTGGCAGAGCTGCAAAAACAGCGGGGACAGAATCCATCGCCTACACCTCTAGACACATCGGGGTATGTGTGGCATCCCAGCGCAAAATGCCAGATAACTAACTGGAGCTTCAATCCCGGCGACAAAGCTGTAGTACTTTCACTCACGTTCAAGAACGGAAAAACCGTAGAAGTGAACGCCCCGAAGAAGAGAACCGGAGGAGATGAATATTTCCTTGTGACGAATCTTCCGGCAGGTTTGCAGCTGGTGGTGCCCGGAGACGACATAGAGACTTGGGTGGTGAACTGCGACAACAGATCGGGCTGGGTCAAGATGATACAAGACCCGTCAAACATAGCAGAGTCCAAATTGTCAGACGCCAACGACCACAAAGAAGGCAACGGGAAAACTTTCACATCAGGGGAAGCAATAATTCTCGTCAAGCAGAGCGGAATGACTATACGCCCGCCAGTGTATTGATTCAGAAGCAGCAGGGGGCAGCTAACGTGAACTGCCTCCTCGTAAATCTATGACGAACTCCTTGTATTGATTGAGTTCATGGTTATCTTTCTCCAGCTTGTCAATTGAAACTAGTGCTATTTCCATTAAGGCCTCAAGGTTAGCTTTTTCTGCCTCTAGTGTGCTGATTTTCCCCTCAAGGTCTTGATCAACCGCAGAAACTTCGATGCCCCAAATATTAAACAGCAAAGTATCGTACTTCAGCAGCTTAATATTATTGCGAAACATTATGCATACAACGAAACCTGCTGCAAACGCTATTACTGGTATCACGAGAATCTTCAGTAACGATTTTATCAGCGACCATATCATCGATAAGAATGACCTTGATTTTTCCTGTGTATCTTCAGCCGACATGCATTAACCTCCATTAGGGTTATTCTGTGCAGGATACGGCGCAAGCTCCAACAATCTTTTGTCCGTCTCCTCAAAACTCGTAGGGTCTTCCACTCTCTGCGACAAAAATCCCCTCACTGCCTCCATGTTCGCCAACGCCCAATCCACCCGCATATTGCTTCCGGTCTTGTACGCCCCGATGTTGATCAGGTCCTCGCTCTCCGCATACGTCGCCAACAAATCCCTGACTCTTCCCGCAGCCTCAAGGTGTTCACGCGAAACCAGCGCAGGCATCACTCGGCTCACACTGTCCAACACGCTTACAGCAGGGTAGAAATTCCGTGCCGCAATCCTCCTCGACAGCACTATATGCCCGTCAAGGATACCCCTCACCGTGTCCGCAACAGGCTCGTTCATGTCGTCGCCATCCACCAGCACAGTGTATATTCCCGTAATGCTCCCGACCTCGCCAGCTCCAGCACGCTCAAGCAAACGCGGCAACATCTCGAAAACCGACGGAGTATATCCACGTGTCGCAGGAGGCTCACCGATCGCAAGGCCGATTTCTCTCTGGGCTCTGGCAACACGAGTCACCGTGTCCATCATCAGCAACACATCTTTTCCCTGATCCCTGAAGTATTCTGCTATGGCTGTTGCAGTCATCGCGGACTTGAGGCGTATCAATGCTGGCTGGTCTGACGTTGCAATCACAAGCACAGATCTCTTCAGACCTTCGGGGCCCAAATCGCGCTCTATGAACTCCCTCACTTCTCGGCCACGTTCACCCACAAGGGAGATCACGTTAACGTCCGCAGTGGTGTATCGTGCCATCATTCCGAGCAGTGTACTTTTTCCGACACCTGACCCCGCGAAAATTCCTATACGCTGCCCCTTTCCGAGCGTCAGCATTCCGTCAACTACCCTCACGCCAACGCTTAGGGGTGTATCTACCATTTTGCGCCTCAACGGATGAGGAGGAATCGCGTACAGCGGGTAAAAGTCGCTCGCAACTACGGGGCCTTTGTCGTCTATGGGATTGCCGAGTCCGTCAAGCACTCGCCCAAGCAATGCATCACCTACAGGGACTTCGAGCGGCCTGTTCGTGGACACGACATCACACCCTGGACCGACTTCCTGTAACGCTCCGAGCGGCATCAACAGCACACGATCATCGCGGAATCCCACAACTTCAGCGTCGAGTTCATGCGAGCCGTCACGAAACTGTATGTGACACAAGTCCCCGACTCTCACGTCTGGCCCTTGCGATTCTGCAACGAGTCCCACAACCTGAACTATACGGCCGTTAATTTTTACGAGGGGCTTTTGCAGCAAATCAACCGCAAACAACTGGAATAGCTCACTCTGTTCCGTCCTCATGATTAGCCTTCCTTCTTGGCCTGCTGGAAAATCTCATCTATCACCGACTCGACTTGAGACATTTGCGTTTTCCACCGAGCATCGTAGACTCCTAAGCCAGTTTCCACTATGCAGCTTCCGTTCTCGATATTGGGGTCAGGCTTCAGCTCTACATGTTTTGTGCCGCGCAAGGCTTCACGAAATTTCGTGTCCAGTGTTCCCTCTAGGTGTTTCATGTCGTCAGGAGAAACGTAGATTAGTATCTGGTTCTTGTCGCTCAGGCGTGAAAGCAGCTCCGCCAAAACTGTGTCTATAGTGTCGGGGTTGAGTTCCACCTGCCGGAAGAGCATTCGCCGCAGCATCTCAGACCACACGCGAATCATTCGGGGTTCATTGAGCTTCACCAGTTCCGAAAAATCCGCCTCTAACTTTTTCCCGACACCCTCAATCACTCCGGCCAAGCCCGAAAACTTCTCCAGATACTCCTGCTCAACCTCAGCACGTGCCTTCGCGAGTCCCTCTTCATAGCCCTTCACCTGTCCTTCACTGATGGCTTGAGCTCTCGCCTTGTCAGCAATTTTTTTCGCATTAGCCTGCGCTTCTGACTCTAGTTTTCGCCTGCGCTGTTCATAGTCTGACTTCACGGACTCTATTTCGCCCTGAAGTTTCCTGTTCTGCTCCGAAAGCTCCATATTCTGGACTTCAGCATTGCTCAGGTTTTGGGTGAGTGTCTTGACGTGCGTAGTGAGTTCGTCAAGTTCTCGCTCTGCCTTCCCAGCGTCAAATGCCTTCACCTGAATTTTCGGGGCTGATGGTTTCTGCAAGGGTACTTGTGGTTTTTCGGGTTTGCCTGTCTGCTGTTCTTGGGGTTTAGTGCCGTCCTGACGTATCTCGCTCTCAAGGATGCCTATCTTCACCGCCTGAGGCAAGAGTCTCACCGTACGCAGTACTCTCTGATGCGCAAGACCGCTAGACAATCATATCGTCCCCTCCGCCGGAAGCTATCACGATCTCGCCCTTCTCCTCCAGACTCCGGATGACGTTCACAACTTTCTGCTGTGCCTCCTCCACATCCTTGACGCGCACGGGTCCCATGAAGTCCATATCTTCCTGCAACATTTCCGCCGCACGTTTCGACATGTTCCGCAAGTATTTCGTCTTGAGGTCTTCTGTCGCGCCCTTGAGTGCAAGGCTGAGCTCCTTCATGTCAACTTCACGCAGCACTCTCTGCAACGCACGATCATCAAGCCGCATAGAGTCCTCGAACACGAATAATCTCTTCTTGATCTCCTCCGCAAGTTCGGGGTCGTTTTCCTCGAGGTACTCCATAATATTGCGCTCGGTGGCTCTGTCTGTGCTGTTCACGATAGCAACAACTGCGTCTATCCCTCCTGCAACGGTGAAGTCCTGACCCATAACTGTACTTAGTTTGCGCTCCAACACTCTCTCAACCTCCCGCAACACTTCCGGAGTAATTCTGTCCATGTTCGCGATACGTTTTGTGACGTCTGCCTGCAAAATAGGGTTTAGGCCGCTGAGAATCATTGCTGCCTGCTGAGGCTCTAGGTACGACAGAATCAGCGCGATAGTCTGCGGGTGTTCGTTCTGGATGAAGCCGAGTATCTGGCCTGCGTCTGTGTGTCTCATGAAATCGAACGGCTTGACCTGAAGGCTTGCCGTAATCCTTGCCAATAAGTTCTGCGCCCTCTCAGGTCCGAGAGCTTTCTCCAATACATCGCGTGCATATTCGACTCCTCCTCTTGCCATGAACTCACGAGCCATCAGAATCTCTTGCGCTTCCTTCAGGACTGTGAGCTTAACGTCAGGCGTAACTTTCCTGAGGTTAGCTATCTCCAGAGTAATAAGCTCAATCGTAGAATCATCGAGCTTCTTGTAGACTTCCGGAGCTACTTCTTTGCCCAATGACACCATCAGCACAGCAATTTTTTCGCGTCCGGACAGGCCTTTAGGGGCTTTTTCTTCTTTCTTTGGGGGCATAAATCACACCTCCTAAATTCCTTCTATGGGTTTCAGCGTTGGTATCACTTTACGTAAATCATTCATCAGCATTGAAACTATCATTGCAAGTTTCTCTTCCGGTATTGGAGATATACATACCCCGCACAGCATGAATAGATGTGCATACCCGCCGAGAACTTCCTCGTAACGCTTCAGGGTCTCCGTGTCCGTTGTGCCGAAGTACACAGGCATCATAGCCTCCCACACAGCAGCAAGCATTTTTCGGTCAAGACCAAGAGTCTGGCTGTGGTGTCCAGCCGCCGGATCATTCTTGCCGTGTTTTTCCGCAACTTTGCCAATGAATGAAAGATGTGCATACGTTACCAGCAAATCAGCTATGGGATGTCCCAATCCGGAGTCACCTACGTCAATCAACACTAACTCGTTGTTGCTCAACATGACATTTTTGGGGTGATAGTCCATGTGTACAAAAGTGTTTCTGTCAGG
>JAFTBT010000067.1 GCA_017455085.1 Synergistaceae bacterium | reverse complement strand
CCCATTAATACGGGAGGCCTATTTTATGAGGAGGTGCAACAATGGCAGAAGATTATGTGCTTGAACTTGAACACATACGCAAAGAATATCCCGGAGTAATCGCTCTCAAGGACGTAACGCTTCAGCTCAGGCGCGGAGAAATTTTAGGCATTATCGGTGAAAACGGTGCAGGAAAATCCACACTCATCAAGTGCTGTTCAGGAGCAGTCATTCCCACATCCGGCAAAATCAAGGTCAAGAAGGACAAAGACGGCGAAGTCAGAGAGTTCACCAGAATGACTCCGCAGCTCGCAGCAGAGAACGGAATCGCAATCATCTATCAGGAGTTCAACAACGTCGGGGAACTTTCCGCAGCAGAGAATATGTTTCTTGGCCGGCCCATTCTCAAGAAAAACGGCATAGTCATTGACCGCAAAGCTATGGAGGCCGAAGCCGCAAAAGCCTTTGAGCAGCTCAACATCAAGATTAACCCGCGCACACTCGTGAAGAATCTTAGTGTAGGCTATCAGCAGATGGTAGAAATCGCAAAGGCTATCCAGCAGAATGCACAAGTCCTCATCATGGACGAACCCAGCGCACCGCTTACGACAAACGAAGTCGAGAGCATGTTCAAGGTTGTGGAGCTGCTGAAGTCTCGCGGAGTGTCGATAATCTATATTTCCCACAGGCTGGAGGAAATTTTC
The DNA here is from genome assembly GCA_017455085.1 of Synergistaceae bacterium. Next base: position 1,242 of record JAFTBT010000067.1, on the reverse strand, counting down.
AGGCTGTCCGACAGAATCGAAGTCATCAGAGACGGCGAATATGTCGATACCCTCATCACCGACAAAGACCCGGCAACTATCCCGCATCAGGTTGACGACCTAATCAAGCTGATGGTAGGCCGCGAAATGACACAGAAATATCCGCCGCGCAAGCCCTGTGTTCGTGATGAAGTTGTGCTTGAGCTGCAGCACGTCTACGGCAACGGCGACGAGGATATTTCCTTCAAGGTTCACGCAGGCGAAGTGCTGGGTTTAGGCGGGCTCGTCGGAGCAGGAAGAACGGAGATTGCGCAGGTAATCTTTGGCTCACGTCCGAAGGAGTCGGGAAAGATTATCTTCATGGGCAGGGAGATTAACCCCAAAGCTCCCAGAGCCGCAATAGATCACGGAATAGCGTTATTGCCCGAAGACAGAAAGAGGCACGGAGCGTTACTCACGAACTCCATCAAGAATAATATCTCCATGCCGATCTATGAGCGCATCTCAAAGGCTACGGTGATTGACGCGAAGACCGAACGCGCTACCGCAGAGAAGTACCGCGAGGAGATACAGATTAAGTGTCCGAGCATTCACCAGCTCGTGAAGAATCTATCTGGCGGGAATCAGCAGAAGGTTATTCTTGGGAAGTGGCTTGCGGCTAACTCGAAGCTGATAATCTTTGACGAGCCGACCAGAGGCATCGACGTAGGCGCGAAGTTCGAGATCTACAAGCTGATTAATGACCTAGTTGAAGCCGGAGTAGCAGTGCTGATGATTTCGTCGGAGATGGAGGAGCTAATAGGCATGTCCGACAGAATCATAGTGCTTGCTGAGGGCAAAGAGATGGGCGAACTCCAGAAGGAAGAGTTCAACGCGGATTTGATCATGACGTACGCATCAGGAGTAATTCCAGAGAGCAAGAAGGAGGCAGTCTAGTATCATGCAGGAGAATAAATTAGCATCATTTTTCAAGCAGAACGCTATCTGGTTAGTGTTCTTCATCGAGATTGCAATTTTCGCATACTTCAACCCGAAATTTGTGAGCATTCCCAACATCGTCAACATCTCGCGTCAGGTATCGTATTACGGTATCGCGTCAATCGGTATGACGTTCGTGATTCTGATTGCGGGAATTGACCTGTCCATTGCGTCAATCATCGTGCTCGTCAATGTAGTATGTGCGTCCCTGATGATGAATGCGGGCTGGAACATGTGGCTAGCAATCATCGTATCAATCCTGATGGCTACGTTGATCGGAGTGCT
>JAFTBT010000066.1 GCA_017455085.1 Synergistaceae bacterium | reverse complement strand
CACTTTGAGCCTGCAATGCTCACCGGAAAGCCCATAGACTACTGGGGAGCAAAGGGACGTACTGAGGCAACCGGAAGAGGACTCGCGACTTGTGCGTTTGAGCTGATGAAGAAAGTTGACCTCAGGCCCGAAAACATGAAGGCAGTTGTTCAGGGATTCGGCAACGTCGGAAGCTATGCGGCCAAGATTATGGCGGATGCAGGCGTGAAAATTGTAGCCATCAGCGACACGACTGGTGCGTACTACAACCCGAACGGCCTCAACATTGACAAAGCATTTGAGTACATGAACACCAACCCCGGCCAGCGCGGAAGGAAGCTCACTGGATTCGAGAAAGAGAACTGCGAAAAGATACCCGGAGACGAAATTATCGGACTGGACTGCGATTTCTTCTGCCCGTGCGCAGCTCAGGGAGTACTGAATCAGGACACAGCAGGCAGCCTCAAAGCAAGGTTTGTTGTTGAAGGCGCAAACAGCCCCACCACTCCGGAGGCAGAGCAGATTCTCACTGATAGAGGTGTAATCCTTGTGCCGGACTTCTTGGCCAATGCCGGCGGCGTTATCGGATCATATTACGAATGGGCGCAGAACTTGCAGGGCTTCGGATGGACTGAAGAAGACTACAACAAGCGTTTAGTCTCACTCATGACGGACAACTTCAGGAGAGTCTGGAACTACGCAGCCACACACAAGGCAACTATGAGACGTGCAGCGTATATCGCAGCCATAAAGAGAGTCACGGACATAGTTGAACTTCGCGGAGTGTACCTGTAGAGATTAGCATTTTTTGGCGGTGAGTGTTCACATCATTTGTTGAGATAGCTTTTTGGCGGTGAGTGTTCACATCATTTGTTGAGATAGCTTTTTGGCGGTGAGTGTTCACATCATTTGTTGAGATAAGATATTTCACACAGAAGAACTCTTCACACATTCATACATAGCCCCCTCACCCACACGGAGGGGGTTTTTGTTATGTTATCTGGTGATTTCCTCGTGGAAAAAGTAGTTTACGACTACAGGAGGAGAATCAAAATCACGCTTCATAGAGTCATCGTTGCGGACATAGGGCAGAGAATTTTTAGCTGTGTAGTCCCGCATAAGTTCGTCCAGTTCGTACCAGTAAGATCTATCCTTGAGAGAATATATTTCGTGATACAGGCTGTCTAATTCCGGGTGATGAGCGTGAATCCAGTCAAGTATACGTTTTCTGTAGTCCCCTCTGAGATTCAGATTCTCCAGCCACACGAGATTGCAGATGTCTTTAGCCCGATCCACTATTGCCGGAACGTCAGTAATTCCCGGAAATATCGGTGATATGAAGCATGTAGTCCGGACTCCTGCGTCGTGAAAAGCCTTCATAGCCGCTAAACGCCTCTCAATGCTCACAGCGCAGTCCATTTCACGGCGAAAATTCTCATCCAGAGTGTTAATGCTCCACGAGACTCTAGCGTCCGGAAAAGTCTTTATGATGTCAATATCCCGCAATACTAGGTCCGATTTTGTGGCTATGCTGATTCTTGCATTGCTTCCCTGTAACTGTTCGAGAAGGGCGCGTGTACGTTTATGCTTTGATTCTATTGGCTGGTACGGATCAGTTACGGAACTCAAGAATATTTCTTGGCCTGAATATTTTTCTGGGTGCTTAATCTCAGGCCAGATTTTCACGTCTACAAAACTTCCCCACTCTTCCGGATGATTCGTGAATCTCTTCATGAATGACGCATAGCAGTATTTGCACGCGTGAGAACACCCGGTGTACGGATTAGCGGAGTAAACGGAGACGGGCAGATTTGCCTTCGTCAGGATACTTTTTGCAGGAATGACGTTAATATTCATCTGGCAGTGTGTACTCTCCGCTGAAAACTTCAACAGCTGGGCCGGTCATGTAGCACCTGTTATCCCCGTCAACACGAATCACTAAGTCTCCGCCGCGAAGGTGTACAGTAACTTCCCTGTCCAGCCTCCCAGTAACCACACCAGCAAACGCGCTCGCAGTAGATCCAGTTCCGCACGCCATAGTTTCGCCGCTGCCACGTTCATATACGCGCATGTTGATCTCTTTGCGTGAGACTACCTCGATAAATTCGGAGTTTATCCTGTCGGGGAATCTTGGGTGTCTCTCGAAAAAGTCGCCTTCTGCCGCAAATTTTGAGTCCGGCCAAGTGTGTATGTCTGCGATTGCGGGGTTCTCGTCAAGGAAGTATACAGCGTGATCATTGCCGATGTTGATCCCCACGAACTTTAACGCCGTATCGTGTACGGTGATAGCTTCAGGAAGTGCGGTGCTGTTGACGCTGCCGATACCCATATCTACGGTGGCGGAGGAGACTTTGCCGTTCTGGACGGTAAGCTCTATTTCGTGAAGTCCGACAGGAGTATCGATCTTGAGGGTCTTTCTGTCTGGAGGGACTAAGCCGTGATCGTAGACATACTTGGCCACACAGCGGATACCGTTTCCGCACATGGTATCTGAAGAGCCGTCAGCGTTGTAGAGCTGCATGAATGCGTCAGCGTTTGGTGTCGGCAGAATCAGAATAATTCCGTCAGCACCGATGCCCTTGTGCCTGTCGGATATGATGGGCGAGAGTCTTTCGGGACTGGGGACTTTTTCTTCGAAGCAGTTGACGTAGACATAATCATTGCCGCAGCCGTGCATTTTGGTGAATTTCATGGTGATGTGTATTCTCCTTTGTGAAAATATGCGCTAATTGTACACGTTCTCACCT
>JAFTBT010000065.1 GCA_017455085.1 Synergistaceae bacterium | reverse complement strand
TTCACCATGACCATCAACGACGACAACGTGAGCAAAGCCGATACTCTGACCAGCAGCTCACTTCCTGCAATCAATGCCGCCTCTCACGAGACAGACAGCGTAAACATCACAGAGCTGTACTTACTCAGGAACGGTGAAGAGTTTTCCGACACTGCTAACGTCCCCGCAGGTATGTCCCTCACATTCAGGGCTGGAGAACTTCCGGACGATGACGACTCAGAATCCAAACCCGCCATTTCCGGCCTGAAGGTCTTTGTGAACGATGAGAAGATTGACGGTGTAAAAGCTGCTTCTGACGGGACATTCACCATCCCAGCAGAAATAGTTGACGGGAAATTCACGGTATATGCTTCGGGATTTGCGGACGGAGAAGAGTTCGAGACCAGCGAGATCGAGATTCAGACAGCAGGAGCTTCCGAAGGCAGCAGCACAGAATCTTCCGGCGGGTGCAGTATTAACCTTGCTGGAATGATCATGCTCCTCATGAGCGGAATAGTCCTCATGAAAAAGTAAGTACTCCTAATTTTTCGGCCTCCCTTGAGTCAGCTCTTGGGGGGCTGTTTTTGTGTGATTTTCAGGTACACCCTTTCACGAATCTTCCAGCCCAAAACCTCACAAGCATATTCCGCTATGTCCTCAATTGCTCCGGGGCTGCCCATCCTCTCACGTCCTGCCATGCTCATGGAGTCATACAGACTCTTATCCCGCAGTACCCTCAACGCGCATTCAGCTATTGCCCTGCCTTCAGGCTTCACCAGAATTTCAGAGTCACCCAGCAATTTTTTCTGCACACGTTTTCCCTTTTCGTCAATCGAGATCACCGGAATCCCCAGCCCCGCGCACAACTGGTTAGCCGTCCCGCCAAGCCCCAGCAGAATCTTCACGCCTTCGGCCGCATGAGCTACAGAGTCATCCGTGAGAGCGATAGTGATTCCGTCATGAGTGAGTGAGTCATTCTCACACTGCCAGCCGAAATTTTCACACGCCTTCAGAAACTCATTCACCGGCAATGTCGGAGCAAGCACCATCCGGAACTTGGACTCTCCAGCAGCACCAAGAATCTCCGCAGCGTCCAGCAGCATCTTCACATCCCTACACGCCCTGACTCTTGAGCCGGGCAGCAACAGAATTGTGTTATTGTTTGCGTGTGCGGAATTATCAGTGTTTTGTGTGTTAGTGAAGTCCTCAACGTTGTGTGTGTTAGTGAAGTCATCAGCATTGTGTGTGATATGGTGAACGTCCTCACACAGCAGATCCATGATTGGGCTTCCGGAATAGACAGCGTTTTTGCCGAGCTGATCCGCACTCTTGGCGTCCCGTGTCCATGTCCGTATCGTGAACTTGTTGATCAACGCCCGCTCACTCCGCCAATGCCCGGACAAATACACAGTCTTCGCCGTCGCACAAAACATCGGCCTCGCTCCACATCCCCACAGCGTATGCAGCAGCAAATACACATCCCCAACACACACCGGAGTCCGGACTCTTCGGGCAATCTTCTGCCAGTCTCTCAACTGCGCACGTACATGCTTCAACAGTCCCGCACGCATATCCCCCCACAAATCACGCAGCGAATACTTCAGCACACCTCCTGACGGCGTAATCGATGGGGCTGATTTCGTCGCAAAGCCCGCCTGCAAATACGCATCACCTTTCCCCACTAACGGGAACGCACATATCTCGGAATGGGGCAATTTTTCCCGAAGCCTCTGCGCAAGAATCACACCTATAGCATCCTCACCGTAGCCGTTTGACGCGACAATCACACTTGGCCGAAGCAAATCACTCATCAATGCGAAGAATCTATCACTCTCATTCACAGCAGCTCTGACTTTGGGGATTGCTAGGGGCAACGTGAACGGCCACACGGATTTTTCCGGAAGGTTGTAGAGATCTTTCTCTGTACACATGATGAATTCTGCTCCGGATTCTTCGGCTTGTGTGTTCATTTCCTCAAGGTCTGCTCGTGAATACCGGTGATGATCCCGAAATCTTTTCTGTCCCGTAATCACTAAACCCATATCCTGAACGTAACGGGTGAAGCTCTCCGGACTGCCTATTGCAGAAAACGTGAAGACCTTTGCACTGGATTCTGGAGGAGTGTCCGTGCCAAACAGCAGCCATCCGTCAGACTCCAGCCTAGACGTGAAAATATTCCCCTCAGGAACATACTGCATTACTGCCCCGCGCAGAGAGTCCAGTTCAGAATCACTAGCCTGTTCCGATTTCGTCAGCACAACTATATCCGCTCGTGAAAGTGCATGAATCTTTTCGCGCATGATCCCCGCAGGAATCACTCTGCCGTTCCCAAACGGACACACAGAATCTATCAGCACTATGTTCACGTCCCGGCCAAGTGCCCGATGCTGGAATGCGTCATCAGCAATCACTAACTCAGCTCCGGAGTCGCGCAATGCCTTCACGCCGTCGATTCTGTTCTTCGCGACAGCTACAGGGATTTCGGGAAGTTCACGGGATAGCATTAACGGTTCATCTCCTGCCTGTTCACGGTCGCCATTGCCCCCTAACAGCACAAGCACATCATGATTCCGGCCGGAGTACCCGCGAGTCACTATGCCTGCTTTCACGCCCATAGACTGCGCAAACTTCGCGAGCATCTCCACGAATGGAGTCTTGTTAGTCCCGCCGTAAGTGATATTCCCCACGCTGATTAACGGCAAAGGAGGCTCTGTAGTCTTCAGGAGTCCGTGAACCCTCAGGAAATCCATAGCGGCAATCACTACCGAACTCAGCCACTCTAACGGCCGAAATACCACATCAAGCAGAAGACTATGCTGTTTTCCGCGAACGTAATTCATGTAGATCTTCATGAAGCCTGAAATTTTTCCTGCACCCTTTCTCGCAAATACTCTAGTCTTGGCCGAACTGCATACGGTACAAATCCGCATACAGCCCTCCAGCCCGCAAAAGCTCCTCGTGTGTCCCTGACTGGGTGAATCTTCCGCCCTCAAGCACAAAAATTCTGTCCGCCTCGCGAATAGTCGTGAGCCTGTGCGCAATGATGAACGATGTCCTGCCCGTCATGGCCTGATTTATGGCTTTCTGTACAGCACGTTCCACAGCAACATCCAGCGAACTCGTAGCCTCATCCAGTATTAGGATTCTGGGGTCCCGAATCACGGCGCGGGCTATTGCGATTCTTTGACGCTGGCCGCCGGAGAGAGTTACACCACGTTCACCGACTTCGGAGTCGTATTTGTCCGGAAGACTCTCGATGAAGCTCCTGATGTCCGCGATTTCTGCTGCGTCTATGACTCTCTGCATGTCGATATTGTCGAGGCCGTACGCGATGTTGAACGCTATGCTGCCCTTCATCAGCACACATTCTTGCGGGACTATCCCGATCTGAGTCCGTAAGCTCCGAAGTGAAAGAGTCCGTATGTCCTTGCCGTCGATTAATATTCTTCCTGCTGTGGGGTCGTAGAATCTGGGGATGAGATCCGCGATTGTGGACTTGCCTGAACCTGTGGCACCGACTATAGCGATTTTTTCTCCGGCCTTAACGTCTAAGTTAATGCCCTTCAGGACTTCTTGAGAGTCATAACTGAAATGTACGTTTTCGAATCTCACTGCTCCGGAGATTCTGCCGGAAAATGAATCGTGTGGGTGTGTGTTGAGTGATTCCGTAGGGGAGTCTTGTGCGGTGAGTGTGGTGACTGTTCCCGCTGGAGTGTCGTTTGTTGTGAGAGTGCTGGTTGCTCCCGAATTTCTGCAGTAGTCATCAACGCAAGGACAGCTCACTCCGTTCACTGCAACCCCAGCGTTGCGCACAACACATGCCCGTTTCGTTGCCCCGTCCGCCCCCGAATCCTCCACAGGCGTCATCAGAATCTCGTGTACCCTCTCCGCACTCGCTATCCCTGTCTGCAATGTACTCATGTTATTCATCACTGAACGTATAGGCTGCACCATAAACGCTATATATCCCACAAACGATATCAGCTCTCCAGGCGTAAGCTCTCCGTCTATTACGTTTTGGCCCCCTATCCAGAAAACTACTGCCAATGCCGCAATCAAAAACACCTCTATCACTCCGGCTAATATTCCCTGAATCGATACTGCCTGCAACAACGCTTTGAAGTTCTCGCGGTTAGCTTTGGTGAATCTCTCCAGCTCCATGTCCTCAGTCGCAAATGACCTCACCACTCGTATCGCAGAAAATGCCTCCTGTGCCGTCGCAGTGATGTCCGCCAAATGTTCCTGCACGTTATGCCCAGCCTTCCGGAGCTTCTTCGACGCAAACGACAGCATGAACCCTATCACCGGCAGCACTAACACTATTATGCACGTCAGCCGCCAGTTCAGGTATATGATGAATCCGAACATCCCTACGAACGTCAAAAAGTTGAACACCAAATCCACGAACGTACTCGTTACTATGTTCTGCAAAGTGGCAACGTCTCCGGTGATTCTGCTCATCAACTCGCCGATTCGGGAAGCGTAAATTTTCTTGAGGCTCATCCGCTGCATGTGGTCGTACAGTGCTATACGTATATCCATCACTGCGCTTTGGCCTGCCTCGTTCATCAAGTAGCGTTGATAGTACGTAGTTATCGCCTTCAGACCAAATATCACCACTAGTGCAACGCATATCATGTTCAGCATCAGCATATCCTTCGAGATCAACACGTCATCCACTACGGTCTTGAACAAATACGGAGGCAAAACATTCAGGCCTGAAGACAACAGCATAAACACCACAGCCAGCAGAATCTTGGCGTAATACTTTCTCGTGTAGGAGAGCAAAAATTTTACGGGAGTACTCATCATTTCGCGGAGGCTATATCACACAGTCTTGCAGCTGCTCCAGAATCTCCAGACAGTGCCAAAAATTCCTCGCTGGTCTTCCGGAGAATATCGGGGTGACTCAGTTCCTCGCAGATCTCTTCGGCAACATCTCCGGGTGTAACATCACCAAATTTCTCGTTCATGACTCTGTGGGGTGATATCCTGTTAGGCAGAGAGATTCCTCCCCAGCGTTTTATGCTCCTGAGTGCTGCGAATCTCCGAAGCCTAATCCCAAGTACAGGCAAGTCCGCCAAGAATCCCAGCACCCCAGCTACTGGCACAAAACGCAAAAATTTCTCCGGAGCTACCACCAACGCAGGCAGACCGCAATGCATAAGCTCGAACGTATTCGTACCCGGCTGTGTCAACGCGTAATCTGCTCCCCTCATCGCGACACCTGCACCTGCTTTCACGGGGTTAAGGCCCGATTTCTGCCACTGGTCGAACTCTGACTCCGGCATGAACTGCGAGAACAACGAACGCACCCGAACGTCAGGAATCTTTTTCCGCAGAGCATTGTGGACTTCCACGAGCCACTCACGCGCAACTTTCCGGATAGCTGGACGACTTCCGGGCAGGAATAATATTCTTGGGGAGCCTTCCTGTTTCGGCCAGTTCCACGCGGAGATTCCCGCCTGCGTCATGTCGAGAGCAAGAGCATCCTTCACGAGGTCGCCTATAGCCTCAACGCCGGGTATGCCTTTCGTCTGCGGAGGGTACGCCGTGAGAATCTTCACGCCGTCAATGCGTTTCTTTGGGCCGTATGTGTAGCACGTCAATGGAGCGTCAGACATCTCAGACATTCGCAGCCCAAAATGCAGATCACCTCCGAGCTGAATGATTCTGTCGGTCTTCTCGTAAGCTATGTCGTGCCATATTCGTGAAGTACTTGCTGGGCCTTCGAGCTTGTCGACTCCCAACAGTGAGGCGGCTTCTCGTTCATGTCCGGAAGAGAACTGACACGGCAATATCCACAGTGAAATAGTATGTCCCCTTTTGCGTAACTCTGCACATACAGGACGAACCCAGCCCCATAATTCGCCCGGGCCGTTAGTGAGTATAGTAATCCTCAAAGAATACACACCCTTGCAATGAAATTTTTAGTGATGGAGAAATTATAATATGTCGTGAGGTTTTCAGCAGGTTTATAGAGTGATTCTCAGCGCGAAAAGTGGTATAACTTTCTGCAAGTAACAACTCTCATTTTCAGGAAGTCCCCAGAGAATTTTACAACTACATTTACAACTACAAACAGGCCTGCTGAATCGTGATGTATCAAGAATTTACACAGCTATCACAAAAATTAGAATGCAGGAGTTTTTGAAGCAATGTACACCAGATTATTAGCCAGTGTCCGCGAATACAGAAAGCCCTCGCTTGAAGCACCCTTTTACGTCTCGCTTGAGGTAGTCATGGAGTGCCTGATCCCGTTTGTTGTCGCAAGCCTCGTGAATCAGATTCGTGCGGGCTGTGAAGTTTATATGCTTATGCGTGACGGAGCTGTACTTGTCGTGATGGCGTTCATGTCGCTGCTCTTCGGGATACTCGCCGGAAATGCCTGCTCCACTGCGTCGTGCGGTCTGGCCAAGAATTTACGCAGTGATATGTTCCGAGCGGTGCAGGGGTTTTCGTTCGCACAGATCGACAAATTTTCGTCAGCCTCACTCATCACCAGAATCACTACGGATGTTGCGAACGTTCAGCAAGCCTACATGATGCTGGTGCGCACTGTGATACGCGGCCCGTTGATGGTGGTATTTTCGTGCGTGATGGCGTTCGTCATGGGCGGAAAAACTGCGCTGGTCTTCGTGGGAGTGATACCGTTCCTTGCGTTTGGGCTGTACTCTGTGGCGAGGTGGGCTATGCCGACATTCCGGAGGCTGTTCAAGAAATACGACAGGCTCAACAACTCCATACAGGAGAATGTTCGTGCGGTGAGGCTGGTGAAAGCGTATGTGCGTGAGGACTTCGAGCGTGAGAAATTCGCCCGTGATGCTGAGGCGTTGTGTGGGGACTTCACGACAGCAGAGAGGATCTTGGCTCTCAACAACCCAATGATGCAGCTCAGCATGTACACTGTTACGCTGTTCATACTGTATTACGGCACATACAGTGTAGTAGTTTCTCGAGGGCTTGCGCTGAACGTGGGGCAGATTAGTGCATTGTTGACGTATGGCGTGCAGATTTTGGGGAGTCTAATGCGGATGTCGATGGTTTTTGTGGGAGTGGCACTAGCACGAGAATCAGCCTCCAGAATCGCAGAAGTTCTTGACGAAAAGCCGGAGCTGGTGAGTCCGGTCGAGGGGATGCATGAGACTTCACACACACCAGCAGAGATTCCCGCAACAGTTAGGCAGCTTGATGGGATGCATGAGACTTCACACACACCGGCAGAGATTCCAGCAACAGTGAGTCCAGTGAAGTGCCTGCGTGAGATTCCCGACGGCAGCATAGACTTCGAGGGTGTATCTTTCACCTACAGCAAGGACACTCCGCCCGCATTGAGGAATATCACTCTGCACATAGCTTCCGGAGAGACCATCGGCATCATCGGCGGTACAGGCTCGTCAAAAACTACGCTCATCCAGCTGATCCCAAGACTATATGACGCATCAACCGGAATAGTTCGAGTCGGCGGGCATGATGTCCGTGAATATGACCTTGAGGCGTTGAGGAATAACGTTGCTGTAGTGCTGCAAAAAAATGTGCTGTTTTCGGGGACTATCCGGGAAAATTTGCTCTGGGGCAATAGTGAGGCTAGTGATGACGAAATTGCTGAGGCCTGTAGTATTGCGTGTGCTGACGAGTTCATCAACAGATTTCCACAAAGATACGATACTATGCTCGAACAAGGAGCAGTGAATTTGTCGGGAGGCCAGAAGCAGAGACTATGCATTGCCCGCGCGCTGCTCAAGAGACCGAAAATATTGATACTCGATGACTCGACAAGTGCAGTCGATACACACACGGACGCAAAGATTCGTGAAGCCACAAGAAAATACATGCCTAACACCACGAAAATCATCATAGCCCAGCGGATTTTGTCGGTACAGGATGCGGACAGAATAATCGTGCTGGATAAGGGAGGAGTCAGCGCAGTCGGAACACATGAAGAGCTGCTAAAGCACGGAGGAATTTACGGCGAGATTTATGCATCACAACACAGGGAGGAAAAGTGATTACTATGCGTAGAAAGTTGTTAGCAGTTGCAGTAATGACAGTAATTTTTGCGGGAATGATGAGCGTTCCGGCGAGTGCAGGTACTTGGTCGGAATACTGGGGAGCTTTCACGGGCTATGTCTCCGAGAAATGGGACAGTGTAGTTGCGTACGTCGGGGGGCTTTTCGCGAAAAATGAGGACTCTCTGCCGCAAGAATCCAGCGAGAATCTGCCCGAAGCTGTCGCGGAAAACTGGGTAAAACTCACAGGGACTCTCAGCGACACACTGACTCTCCGCGACAAACAGGAGACATTGCCCAAAAGTTCGTGGCTGCCTTTCCGTGAGGACCAGAAGAGCAACGGCGAGAAGATTAATGCATTGCTTGATCGGGCATTGAGTATTTTGGTGAAGGGTGATGCCGAAAAAGTCAGGAGGAATGCAGCTGCACTCAGGGACAGAATCACAAAGCAGAGGGCAGAAGTTGACGACCTCAGGAACAAACGCATCACAGCTCCGGAAAAATCACGTAACCCTTTGAGGCAGACGAAGGCCAAGATCGACGACAGGGTTGCCGAACTTCAGGAGGAGATAGCCGACAATGAGCAGTCACTCAACGCCATAAACGCAAAACTTGCCGATGCCCTCAAGGAAATAGGCCTTGAGCTGGATGCATCACAGACGGATATACTCTTGAACTCTATTACCGGTGATGACCTCATGAACAACGCAGCTGTCTTTGCGAACGTCAAGATAGTTGTCGAGAAACTGGAGGAGCTTGCGCAGAACGAGAGCAACACTCTGGAGATCACGAAGCGTTACACTGGAATGTACCTAGTGCTGAATGACTTGCTGCTTCACACGCAGGAGGAGCTTGTACGGAAAATTGACGAGGAATACAAGCCGCAGCTTAAGGGGATAATCTCGGAGGCAGAATCTCTCCGAAGGAACGCACTGACTCGGAGCAATCAGGACGTGTACAGCAGAGATCAGCGCAGGGGCTTCGCAGCAAATGCACAGTCGAACGCGTTGACGATACAGGTTGCGAATCTGTACGTTGAGCTGCTGGAGACACAGAGACGCGCCACTATGGAGAGCATCAAGAGCTTAAGACTCAACAGGGACTTGGCCGAAAATACCTACAAGACGGTGAGGAGCTCCGCAGAATTGAGGGGGCTTATCCGTACGGGGCTGAAGGTGTTTGACACTCTGGAGACCCTGAAGATGCCGGAACTGAAGATCTTTGAGAACGGAGTAATGCGGCTTGAGTTTGAGGAGATTAACCGCAGGCTCAAGAAGTGATTTCTTAAGGGGAAGGTTTATACTAAAGGCCGTCCGAGTGAGAGACTC
>JAFTBT010000064.1 GCA_017455085.1 Synergistaceae bacterium | reverse complement strand
ACGGATAAAGCTGGGCAAGAAATGGTACGGATACTTTCAGAGCCGAAGGATAGAGGGTAAAGTCAAAACGGTAACTATAAAGCGTGATGCAGTAGGTGATATATACGTCTACCTAGCGTGTGATACTCAGTCTACACAAGTTGGACTGCGAACGGGTAAAAGCGTCGGATTTGACTTTGGACTGAAACAGTTTCTCACAGCTTCAGATGGACACGATATAGTATCACCGTATTTCTTCATGCTGAACGCCCAACATATCAAGAGTAAATGCCGCAAGTTATCCCATAAGCAGAAAGGCTCGCATAACCGAGAACGTGCAAGGCTGGAATTAGCTCGTGCGTACCGGCGAATGGAGAACCAGCGCAAAGATTTTCACTTCAAGACAGCCCGCAAGCTGTGTGAAGAGTATGCGTGTATCTGCCTTGAGACACTGAACATCAAGGGAATGGCTCGGAAATGGGGGCGCAAAGTTCATAGCTTGGGATTCTCGGAGTTTGTGAGGATACTGGAATACGAGGCTTTGAAGCTAGGAACGCAGATAGTGTTCATAGACCGGCTGTATCCGTCAACACAGTTATGCAGTGTATGCGGGTACAAGAATCCGGAGCTGAAAGATTTGCGTATCCGAGAATGGGATTGTCCAAGCTGTGGAACGCACCATGACCGGGACCGGAATGCGGCGAAAAATATATTAATGGCTGGGGCATACTTGCGTGCGCTTTCGCTAACAGCCATTGGAGGAGAACCTACAAGGCACTCTTCGGAGCGCAAGGTTTGTTGATACCAGAATCTCCTAGCTTTAGCTATGGGGCGTATGTCAAGAAAGTTTATCAGCGAGCTTTATTCCGAGTTCTACAGTCAAATCCGAATTGTAGTGCCGATGTTCTCCCCAGCGGCCAAGACCGAAAACTTTATGCTCCCTCATCCACTCAAGTAATTTAATCATGATTTGGGGCTTGCCTATCGTGTTCAAAGGGTAAGAGTATTTGCTGACGTAGGCGAAATTTTGTGTGTCAGGTTCGATTCTGTCGGTGTTGGTCTCGTACCAGAAGCCTTTGCTGCCTAACAAAACATTATGCTGCACGAAAATCCTGTGATAGCTCAGACTCATATCGGGGTAGTAAATCCACTGATACGGCACATCCAGACTCTTGGGGCAGTACTTCACCTGCACTGCTGTGTGCTTGAGGCATGTGAGGCTCTTGCGGAGTGTGTCGGGCATTCCGTGAAGGTCTGCAAATTCCGCGTAAGGCACTGTGTTGATGATTATGTCCCCATGAAACTCTTCGCCTTCGTGTGTCCGGACAGTGTGAGCGTCGAAATCTATGCTATCCACGCGCTGATGATACATGACTCTGCCGTCGAGTGCCTGCGCCATTCTCAGCCACAGTTCACCGTAGCCGTACTCGATGGGGTAAAAGAACTCAGCATGTCCGGGCTGTTTTGCGTGAGGCTGATGCTCAAGACACGAGAGCAGTGTGTCCTCAAAGCTGACGGAGGGGAGTTTTTCGAGCCAGTAGGTGCCGAGATTGTCGAGTTCAGCACCGAACATTTTTGTGTTGTATGGGAGCATGTATTCATCGGCGATTTTTTGCCCTAACTTCCAGACGATCCAGTCGGTGAATTTTTGGGGCATGGGTTTTTCTGTGACGCAGCCAGCCTTTGCGATTGATGAGAGATATTCTACTTGTGAGTCAATATCCATCTGCCAAATATTAGCCTCGAACGGATGGGATATATATTTGCCGTTGATGTGTATGGCTGTGTCGCGGACAAAGTAATTCCATTCCTCGCGCGGCATGAACTGAAACAGGAACTTGACGACTTCGGGCCTGCGAACGTCCAGAATATGCCCGCCTCCGATGTCTATAGCTGAACCGTCAACGTCTACTGATCTGCAAAGGCCTCCTGCTTGGGACTCTGCCTCTAGGACGAGAAAATCACGCTGTCCGTTCTGGATGAGCCTATTCGCGAATGACAGACCTGCCGGGCCTGCACCGAGTATCAGGAATCTGCTCACGATATGGCCTCCAGATCACTGAGTATCTGCTCTGCGCGCTTGCTGGTGAGTGAGTTAATGATGAAGTCATGATTTTGTGCGTAAAGCCCTTCGGGAGTCTGGGCCAGTGCGTGTTCGAGGGCGATGCAGAAATCTTCGTAGCTGGTGATGTTCGGGCAGTACTTGCGCATGTTGAGCTCGGTGAACTCCTCGTTGTCGGGATAGCGGCCTATCAATGCACAGCCTAGCACAGCACTCTCGTAGAATCTCGGCGTAACGAAACATATACCGTTGGAGTCAGACCTTACGTTGTCGATGCCGGAACACCCAACCAGTGAGACCTTCGCGGACGAGAGCACATGAATATATTCCTCTCTGGTGTTGAGCGGGAGTGTGATGCTTCCGTCAGTGGATGTGCATTTCCAGTTGCCGGGAGAGCGTTGTGAACACCTGTGTACGTACTTGATGCTTGTGTGTTCCGCTGCGTACCGGAGCATGTATTCATGAAGTACTGGGTTGCCTCTTCCGGGCATGAATACGTCTATAAATTTGTCCCTGTAGGCTGCGAAATTCTCGGAGTAATATTTATCCGCAATGGACAGCGGCATGTAGTGTACGTTGCTTGAGGGGTATTTGGCCTTTATGCGGTTGTAGGCATCTCTGGAAGTTACGTAGAACAGCCTGAAGCCCTTAGTCTGCCGCATAACTGAAGCAAAATCGGCTTTTGTCCACACGTCCAGAAACACCGGAACACAGTTAGCTCCCCTCATAAAGTCTGTAGTTATCGGAGACATAGATATTCCCAACGATAAAGGCTCTGTGATATGCTGCTTCAGCGGAGGGATGATATATCTTTCTGCAACATTTCTTGCAAGTTTCCTGACAGCCGGATTTTTCTTGATGAGGCCGATAATTTTTCTGGATATACTTTGTGTTTTGGCTGGAGCGTTTGCAGCTTGTGACTGAGTGCCGGAACCGCCGACTATGATTTTTCTCACAGGAACGCCGAAATACTTCGCAAACTCTTCGTCCCATTCGTGGCAGACATCCCAAAAAACTCCTTGCTCCGGGTCATATCTCTGGAGTACTTCGTTAATCATGACAGTACCCCCGAAACATAACAATGTGTGTGTGGGATTAATGGATAGAGTAAGCTACTGCGAACTGCGAACTGCGAACTGCGAACTGCGAACTGCGAACTGCGAACTGCGAACTGCGAAAATTTTACTGACCTGCAGCAATCCTGTCAACCTCCTTATCATGTATTTTTCTGGGATTATAGCACACAAAAATATCCCCCAGCTTTTCACGGCATAGGGGGACTATCTTTCACTGTTTGCTTATGCTTCTGCCAGTAATTACTCGTCTTTCACAACGCTAATTGCGAGTTCATCGAGTCTCTCCTGCTCCACAGCATCAGGTGCACCACTCATCAGGCACTGCGCCTTCTGCGTCTTCGGGAACGCCATCACATCACGTATCGAGTTCCCGCCGCATAACAGCATCACAAGCCTATCGACTCCCAACGCAAGCCCACCATGCGGAGGTGTTCCGTACGACAGCGCATCAAGAAAGAATCCGAATCTCCTCTTCGCGTCCTCAGGAGTGATCCCCAAACACTTGAACAGCCTCGCCTGCACTTCCGGATCGTGAATCCTGATCGAGCCTCCTCCGACTTCGTTGCCGTTCAGTACGCAGTCATACGCCCGGGCTAATGCGTGTTCGGGATCCTCGTCAAACTGCGTGTCATTGTCGAGAGCAGGGGACGTAAACGGGTGGTGCATAGCCTCCCAGCGTTTTTCGTCAGCGTTCCACTCAAACAGGGGGAATTTCGTCACCCACAGGAATTTCCAGTTATCGGGGCTGTCGTCAAAAAGGTCTGCCCTAGCTTTGCCGAGCTCAAGCCTCAGAGTCCCGAGTATTTCGCACGCTTTTGCTCTGGAGTTGTGCGCAACGATGAATAACGCGTCTTCAGGCTCCATCTTTCCGAGTGTCTTGACCTTCTCCAAATCCTCAGGCTTCAGGAATTTCACCAACGGGCCTTTGAGTCCTCCGTCCTTGTACAGGAAATTCGCGAGTCCCGATGTTCCCAGCTTGATCGCGCGAGCCTCGAGGTCCTGAATCTCTTTGCGTGAGAGTGCTGCTCCTCCAGGAAGACGCAAACCGCGAACGACTCCGCCTGCCTCCAGAATCCTCCTGAACGGCTCAAAACCTGAGTCCCTGAACGCATCGGCCAAGTCACAAAGCTCAAGTTTCACGCGCAGATCTGGCTTGTCGCTGCCGAATCTGTCCATAGCTTCCCAGTAAGGCATACGCATAAACGGTGTCGGTATGTCCACATTTCTGATGAGCTTGAACAGTCCCTTCATGTAGCCCTCAATGAGATTCATGATGTCGTCCTCAACGATATAGCTCATCTCGATATCTACCTGAGTAAATTCCGGCTGCCTGTCCGCGCGAAGATCTTCATCACGGAAACACCGAGCTATCTGGTAATACTTGTCGAACCCGGAAATCATGAGTATCTGCTTGAAGAGCTGGGGACTCTGCGGCAGTGCGTAGAAACATCCCTGATTGACGCGTGAAGGCACTAAGTAATCTCTTGCGCCCTCCGGAGTAGCTTTCGTGAGCATGGGTGTCTCCAGTTCCACGAAGTCGCGGTCACCGAGATACTGGCGTGTGAAAGCGTTGATCTTTGCGCGAGTCCTGAGGTTGTACTGCATTTTTTCGCGCCTCATGTCCAGATAGCGATACTTCAGGCGGATATTTTCGTCAACGTTGTCTGTCTCATCGCCGACCTCAAACGGGAGGGGTTTTGCTTTGCTCAGCACCAGAAAATCACTCGCGACTATCTCGATGTTTCCGGTCTTAAGCTCTGGATTCTCTGTGCCTTCGGGACGTATACGCATCCTGCCTTTCACCGCAATACAGTACTCATTGCGGAGCTTTGCGGCCAGTTCGTGGATCTCTCCTGCTTCTGGGTTGAAGACCACCTGAATGCAGCCTGTCCAGTCCCAAACCTCGATGAAGATTATTCCGCCGAGGTCTCTTCTTGCGCGAACCCAGCCGTTAGCGTTGACTTCGTGGCCAGCGTCAGACTCGGTGAAAGTTCCGCAGAGTTTAGTGCGCTGCCAAGACTTGTCGAATATTCGTGCCAAATTATTACACTTTCCCTTCATGTGAATAATGCTTAATGTGCGGGGTATATTATAGCTGTTTTTTGCGGGGGTGAAGATTTATGCAGAGGCAAAGTGATTCGCAAGCATATACTCTCCGGAAAACATGAGGCATATTTTCACGTCAAGGGTGTTCATGATTTCACGTAAATATGTGCGAAAAATTTCGGCGTAGTTTCAGCAACAGCAAGGGTTAATTTTTGTAAACCCATTTTACATTTATGATAATAGCCCGTGAATTTGTGAGATTGTTTCGGGAAAGAATGAGTATATTATAGCATGAGCCTCCCCCAAAAGTTACAGCGCAAGTATTCCCCAAAGTTCTTCGTGTGTGTCGAGAATAACATTGCTCTTCCCCTCAACAAAATGCCCTATCACGCGGGAGTCTATGCCCTCACTCGTTAATGCTCTTTGTGCCTCCGGGACTCTCTCCTCAGGGATCACAGCTAGCAGCATTCCCGAAGATATCAGGTTCACCGCACTGAAGCCGAGTTTTTCCGCCGCCCTCACCGTCAACGGATGTACAGGCACACCGTCCAGCTCAAGGCCCAAACCGCAAGCCTGTGCAGTCTCACACAACGCCCCAGACAGTCCGCCTTCCGTAGGGTCATGCATGTAGCTCGCGTACTCCCTGAGAATCTTGGCCGGTCTGAGAATCGACAAGTCCCCCTGCCACGAACGAATCAGGCTCATTTCTGCGTCACTGAACACTCCAGCGAAAAGCTCCGGCCTGTCGTGTGCAATGATGCTCATGCCTTCGAGTCCTGCGTGTCCTGTAGCGAGTATAGCGTCCCCTGCGTGGATGTTTTGCGTGCTGAGAGAGTATTGTGTCATGCCGAGCATAGTTCCTGAAATTACGGGGCTGGAATATTTTTCTGTGAGTTCTGTGTGTCCTCCGGCTATGGCTATGCCCATTTCGCAGCATGTCTCGTGAATTTCGCGCATGGTCTCAGCGATGAAGTCAGCACCCATTTTTGCGGGGACTATGAGCGTAACCACAAGCCATGAGGGGTCTGCGCCCTTGCACGCGAGGTCGTTTGCGTTGACGTGGACGAGGAGTCTGCCTGCGCCTGTTGCTGCGCCGGT
>JAFTBT010000063.1 GCA_017455085.1 Synergistaceae bacterium | reverse complement strand
CACGAAGTACTCCATCAACAACGAACTTCCTGCACATGTCCGTGATGTTGACGCGGCCAAGAAGTTATTTGCTGAGGCAGGCATAGACCCCGCAAAAATCAAGCTCACAATCCGGTCGAACGAGCGCAAAGAAAGAATCGACATGGCTACGATCATTCAGGCGCAGTTAGCGGAAGTCGGCATACAGTCAGAGATCATCCAGCAGGAATGGGGCGCGTACCTCAACGTGTTACAGCAGAAACAGCATGATGTGTTCTTGCTGGGCTGGGGTCTGTCAGTTCCTGATCCTGATTACGCAGTCGCCGGGCTGTTAGAGTCCAACGCAGGCACTAACTACACCGGAGTCTCTGACGCGAAACTTGACGAGATGCTCGCGAAAGGCAGAGGACTTCCTGACGGTGAGGAGCGCGCGAAAGTCTACAAGGATATGCAGCTCTACATTAATGACATGTGCCCGATGGTATACCTGCACAACGACGAAGCTATCGCCGGAGTCCGCAAGGTCGTGAAGGGATTCGAGGTTGACCCGTTCGAAGTCCACTCGTTCAGGAACGTATACTTTGAGGAGTAAGATTTTCCCCTGAGACATTACGATTACAGACGGCAGGCAATACACGACACCTGCCGTTAATTTTTATGCATAAGGAAGTGATTTCATGCTCAAGTACATTTTCAGGCGGATACTGATGCTGATACCTGTGCTGCTGGGTGTAGCGTTCTGTGTATTCACGCTGCTGTACTTCACGCCCGGAGACCCCGCAAGAATGGTACTCGGAGACTTGGCCACAGACGAAGCAATCAAGGAGTTCCGCGACAAGGAAGGCCTCAATGACCCGTTTCTGGTGCAGTTCGGAAATTACGTGTACAAGGCAGTAGTTCACGGAGACATAGGCAGGTCGTACAGCTCGAAGCGTCCGGTGATGCAGGAGATACTAACGGCGTTTCCCTACACACTGAAGCTCTCAGCGTTCGCAATGATTATCGCAATAATAATCGGCATACCCTGCGGAATAATCTCGGCGATAAAGCAATATTCATGGTTCGACACAATCACGATGATTTTCGCGATGATAGGCCTCTCTATGCCGGTGTTCTGGCTTGGGCTGCTGCTGATACTGTTCTTTGCGGTAAGACTCCGCTGGCTGCCGTCGTCTGGTTTCTCCACGTTTAAGGCAATGATTCTCCCGTCAGTGGCTCTCGCGGCGCAAAGTATCTCTATGGTTACGCGAATGACCCGCTCGTCAATGCTTGAGGTGATTCGTGCGGACTATATCCGTACAGCTCGCGCAAAGGGCCAGAAGGAGAGCATAGTTATCGGAGTTCATGCACTCAGGAACGCGTTAATCCCTGTCGTTACATTATGCGGCTTGCAATTCGGGCAGCTGTTATCCGGAGCAATTCTGACAGAAAGCATCTTTGCAGTTCCCGGAGTCGGCAGATTAATGGTGAACGCAATCATGAGCCGCGACTATCCTATGGTACAGGGCGGAGTGTTATTCATAGCAATAACCTTCAGCATTGTGAATCTGCTAGTTGATTTGCTGTATGCCTACATTGACCCGCGTATCAAGGCGGAATTACGTTGAAGGGAGGAGAATTTACACATGACTGACGAAAAAATTATCCCTGAGCTTGTCCGCAAAAGAAGAAGCCCGTTTATGGACGTACTTGTGAGACTGGGTCGGAGTCCCCTCGCAATGTTTGGGCTGGCGATAATATGCGTGTTGGTGTTCTGCGCGATATTTGCTGAGGTAATTTCACCGTACAGCCCCATAAAGCAGGACTTGATGCACATGTTCGAGACACCTTCAGCGGCTCACTGGTTAGGCACTGACGAGTTCGGCAGGGACATTCTCAGCAGATTAATATACGGTGCGAGAGTTTCGTTGCAGGTGGGGTTTATCGCTGTGGGAATCGCGTTAGTGACCGGCGGAATGCTAGGAGCAATTTCTGGGTACTACAGCGGCAGACTCGACAACTGCATTATGCGCGTGATGGATGTATTACTCTCAATACCGCAGACTCTTTTGGCGATAGCTATAGTTGCGGCGTTAGGGCCGAGCTTGATGAACCTGATGATCGCTGTGGGAATCTCCGCAGTGCCGACGTATGCCCGAATCGTGAGGGGCTCTGTGTTATCGATCAGGAGCATGGAGTTCATCGAGGCAGCTCGTGCGGCGGGAAGCTCAGACCTGCGCATAATCCTCAAGCACATAATCCCTAACAGCATGGCTCCCATAATAGTGCAGTCTACGTTGGGTGTGGCCTCTGCGATTCTGAACGCGGCGGGGCTATCGTTCATAGGTCTTGGGATTCAGCCGCCTAACCCTGAGTGGGGCGCAATGCTCTCTGGAGGACGGCAGTATATTCGGGATTTTCCGCACATGACTCTGTATCCGGGACTCGCGATAATGCTAACGATACTTGCGTTGAACTTTTTGGGTGATGGCCTGCGTGACGCGCTAGACCCGAAGCTGAAGCGTTGATGAGGAGGCTATAGCATGAAAGATTTTACGATACATTACGATGCTCATTTGCCAACCCATGAAGTGCTAACGATACTTGCGCTGAAATTTTGCCGGACGTTGATGAGGAGGCTATAACATGTCAGATATTATGCTGGACATTAAGGATTTGACGATACATTACGAGACCGAAGGCGGCATAGTTCACGCAGTCGAAGGCCTGAATCTCACGCTTGGCCGCGGCGAATCGCTGGGCTTTGTCGGTGAGACCGGTGCAGGCAAAACTACAACAGCACTCGGAATCATGAGGCTCATTCCGAATCCTCCGGGCAAAATCAAGAGCGGAGAAATACTCTTCAACGGTGAAGACCTCCTGAAAAAGTCAGAGGCAGAAATGCGCAGAATCAGGGGCGGCAAGATTGCGATGATATTTCAAGACCCAATGACGAGCCTTAACCCCGTAATCACCGTAGACAAGCAAATAGCGGAGATGATCAGCCTGCACAGGAACGTATCACGCTCTGAGGCACTGAAACTTGCCGGGGACATGCTCGAACTCGTAGGGATTCGCCGTGAGAGAATGCACGACTACCCGCACCAGTTCTCCGGAGGGATGAAGCAGCGAGTCGTGATAGCTATAGCTCTTGCGTGCGACCCGGAGCTGCTGATAGCGGACGAGCCGACTACTGCGCTTGACGTTACGATTCAGGCACAAGTCCTCGAACTCATGAAGGAACTCAAGCAGAAATTTTCGGCCTCCATGATTCTGATCACGCATGACTTGGGGATAGTTGCGGACATCTGCGACAAAGTAGCCATCATGTACGCCGGAAGAGTCGTAGAGTACGCAGATAAACGCTCTCTCTACACTAACCCGATTCACCCGTACACGCGCGGATTATTCCGTTCAGTGCCGGATATTGATACGGACGTTGACGAGCTGCCGGTGATACCCGGACTCATGCCTGACCCTGTGAATCTGCCTACAGGGTGTGCGTTTCACCCGCGTTGCAGCCTCGCCACAGAAGAGTGCGCAAGACTCCGGCCAAGTATCCAGGAAGCGGAGGCAGGGCATTTTGCGGCGTGTCCTGTATGCATCAAGAAGTTCATGAACGGGGAGGCGTTAGCATGAGTGAGGCATATATACGTGTTGAGAATCTCAAGAAGTATTTTCCGACGAAGAGGGGAATGCTCCACGCGGTTGATGATGTCAGCTTCGAGATACACAAGGGCGAGACTTTGGGGCTTGTCGGCGAATCAGGCTGCGGGAAGTCGACTCTTGGCCGGTGCTTGATTCGGTTACTTGACAGCACTTCAGGAAAAGTACTCCTGCAAAGTCCAGAAGGCTACACTGACGTAACGAAAGTATCATCCCGCGAAATGAAGGAGTTGCGCAAACGTGTGCAGATAGTTTTTCAGGATCCGTACTCGTGCCTGAACCCGAGACTGTCCGTGTGGGAACTCATAGCCGAGCCGCTGATCGTCAACAGCATTTATTCAGACAAGAACGAAATGCTCAAACGTATACGCTCCCTGATGGACACTGTAGGACTCGCGGAGAGACTCGAAAACAGTTACCCGCATGAACTCGACGGCGGACGCAGGCAACGAATCGGCATAGCACGGTCTCTTGCACTGAATCCGGAGTTTATTGTGCTGGATGAGCCTGTTTCTGCACTGGATGTGTGTATTCAGGCGCAAATCCTCAACCTGTTAAACTCCCTGCAAAAGGAGTTCAAGTATACGTACGTGTTCATCTCGCATAACTTGAGCGTAGTGCGTCATGTTTCGGACAGGATAGCAGTAATGTATTTGGGGCAGATAGTCGAACTCTCAGACTACAGGGAGCTTTTCACTAAACCCCTTCACCCATATACGCAGGCACTTTTGTCGGCGATACCACTCGCAAAATTGGACGTTCAGCGCGAAAGGATTATACTTGAAGGCGACGTGCCGAGTCCGATTGAGCCGCCTAACGTGTGCAGATTTGCCGGAAGGTGCCGACACGCTACGGACATGTGCAGGACTACACCCCCAGCCTTGAGGGAAATACTGCCCGGACATTTTGCGGCATGTCATTACGCAAAGGAGAAGAAGTAGTAGAGAATGTACACAACACTAGAGCATTTCCTGAAGTATGTTAGCTATGATACGCAGTCAGACGAGAAAGCCGGATTAGCCGGAAAAGTCCCAAGCACAGACACTCAGTGGGAGTTAGCCCGCGAAATGGAGCGTGAACTCACCGAACGAGGCCTAAAGGATGTGTATGTGAGTGAGTATTGCTACGTCATGGGGACACTGCCAGCGAACACGAGCAAGAATATCCCCGCAATAGGATTCATCACGCACATGGACACCGCAGCGGAAGCCTCCGGGAAAGACGTGAAGCCCCGAGTCGTGAAGAACTATGACGGCGGAGATATAGTGCTGAATGAGGCGTTGAAGGTCATAATGTCGCCTCGTGATTTTCCGTTCATGAAGGACTATGTTGGGCATGACTTAGTTGTTACTGACGGGACGACATTGCTCGGAGCTGACGACAAGGCCGGAATGGCGGAAGTTATGGGCGCGATTGATTGGTTGATTGAGCATCCGGAGTTCGAACACGGGGACGTAAAAGTTGCCTTCACACCTGACGAGGAGATCAGCGAGCTTGCGAGTCATCTGGACATTGAGCGGTTCGGAGCGGATTTTGCGTACACTCTGGACGGCGGGGCATTGGGTGAAGTGAGTTACGAGAACTTCAACGCCGCAAGTGCCACAGTGAGGATTCACGGCCGTTCGGTGCATCCGGGATCTGCGAAGGGCTTGATGCTCAGCGCGGTAACTATGGGCTGTGAATTTCTGGGGATGTTCCCTGCAAACGAGACACCTGCCACTACAGAAAAGTACGAGGGCTACTATCACTGCCTGACGTTCAACGGAGACACGGAAAATGCGGAGCTGCACTTCATAATCAGAGACCACGATATGGCGAAATTTGAGGGGCGGAAGAAGTTTTTTGCGAAGTGTGTCGACTGGATGCGGGACAAATACGGCGCAGAACGTTTCGAGCTGGAGATGCACGACCAGTACTACAACATGCTGGAGAAAGTCCGGGATCACATGGACATTGTGGAGCTGCCTGTGAACGCGATGAAGGCACTCGGTATTGAGCCGTACTACAAGGCTATGCGTGGCGGGACTGACGGAGCAGCTTTGTCGTGGAGGGGCTTGATCACGCCGAACATCTTCATCGGAGGCCACAACTATCACGGAAGATTTGAGTTTGTTTCTGTGCAGGTGATGGAGAAAGCAACGGAAGTAGTGCTAAAGATTCTGGAGCTTGCAGGCAAATAGACAGGCCTTCACGGAAAGAATATGTTACCCCCTTCATGAACAACGGAGGGGGTTTTTTTGTGAGTGTGTGCTAACGATCCGGCGGAAGTACCTCAAGCCAATAGCCGTCGGGATCCTGAATGAAATAGATTCCCATGTCGTGGTTCTCGAAGCATATGCACCCCATCTCAGAATGCAGTTTGTGTGCCGCGTCGAAGTCGTCAGCACGGAATGCTAGGTGAAATTCTTCCTCGCCGATGTCGTATTTCTGCGGGTGATCCCTGAGCCACGTAAGCTCCAGCTCAAAATCTGCCTCGTCATTCCCCATGTATACGATAATGTACGAGCCTTCGGGGTCAGTTTTGCGCCTTTTCTCTGTGAGTCCGAGAGCCTTATTGTAGAACTCAAGCGAACGGCCAAGATCCTGAACGTTATAGTTTTCGTGAATCATCTTGAACTTCATGAATATATTCCCTCCTGTGCGATATGAACATGTATGTATTTTGCTGAAGGTGTGCGGAAAGTTTGTGCTAGACTCTGTTGTCAGATAACATACTCAGGAGGGATTCTACCATGAACGAAGTAATCAGGGCAATCAAGGAACGCAGAAGTATCCGCCGTTTCAAGCCCGACATGCCCAAACGTGAGGACATTGACGCAATCATCGAGGCCGGACTCTACGCAGCCAGCGGAAAAGGCAAACAGTCATCAATCATTGTCGCCGTAACAAACCCCGAACTCCGCAACGAGATATCTCACGATAACTGCAAAATCGGCGGCTGGGATGAAGGCTTTGACCCGTTTTATGGCGCTCCGGTGATTTTAGTGGTGCTTGCGGATAAGTCAGTGCCTACACACGTTTACGACGGCTCACTCACCATCGGGAACATGATGCTTGCGGCACACACTCTCGGTCTCGGAAGCATTTGGATTCACAGGGCCCGAGAAGAGTTCGACACAGACCCCTACAAGAAATTGCTTGCTGACTTGGGCGTGAAGGGAGACTACGAAGGCATAGGACACTGCGCAGTCGGCTACGTTGACGGCGAAATCCCCGCACCAGCTCCCAGACGCGACGGCAGAGTCTTTTACGCGGAATAATGCTCATCCGTACAGCTAGGCTCTCCGATCTGGACTCGATAGCTCAAGTTGAGGCGGCATGTTTTCCGGAGGCGGAGGCAGCTACCCGTGAACAGTTCGCAGGCAGACTCGCGCACTATGCCGGACATTTCTGGCTCATGTTTGACGGCGAAAAGCTGATTGCGTTTGTTGACGGCCTTGTTACTGACGAGGATATTTTGACTGATGACATGT
>JAFTBT010000062.1 GCA_017455085.1 Synergistaceae bacterium | reverse complement strand
TTCAGGGAAGAAAAGCTATCTGGGAACAGCATATACGCGGTGAGCGGATTAATATTCCTCTGGCTAATGATGTCAGCATTGAAGAACTTGCTAAAAGATACGACACATTTTGCGGGCGTGAAATAAAGAAGTCTGTTATACGGGCATGTACAGCTGCGGTTGTTGAAGGGAACGGAACGGTAACACAGAAAGATTTTCTGACAGCCTGCCAAAAGATTCAAACAGAAGCTAGAGAATTAGCGAGAGCCTCAGATTATACTCAACAAAATGTATCAAGACTGACACCAATATTAACTCCATTTTTCAGATAAATATACCCCCTCGCCTCACCAGCAAGGGGAATTTTCGTCTACACTCTCTTCATTTCCGGCCTGAACCTGAACCCCTCACGGAATCCATCAAGCACAATTTTTATCTTCGCTAATCTGCTGCCCTTCGACCTGAGCAGTATATTCATCATCGTATACCCAAACTTCACAGCCAAATACACCCATCCTTTCACGCCGTATTGCCTGTAGCAATGCACATCGTTCCTGTAAATGAATCTGTACCTGTCTATTCTGTCCGGGCTTTCACGCGCAAAATCTACCCTCATGTTCTCCTTACGGGCATGAGTCACTATGCTCTTAGGCACTAACCATACAGCATATTTTCTTGCGATTCTGCCTGTGTATTCAAGATCGTCTGTCCAGATGAAATATTCCCCTATCGGCAGCCCGACATCACGCACTACTTCATTTTTCACCAGCAGAGACACAAACGCACACCCTGCCAGCTTCACCAGTCTTCCGGACTTCACAGCCTCATCACTCACTCGCGAAAACAGTCCCGTCTTAGCGCGTGCCATGTTGTCCACAGAGCCGTCCACACAATACGCCGCAGAGTTCATCGCGCCCCAATTGCCTTTGAGTTCCTCATCAGCCCGGAAAAATTCTCACAGTGCCGTATCGCTCGGCAAAGTGTCGTCATCCATTAGCCACACATATTTGTAGCCGTCCCGAACTGCCTGACGCACTCCCCACTCAAATCCGCCTGCTCCTCCCAAATTCGCGCCGGTGTTGAAGTAGTGAACACGCTCATCCGTGAAGGACTCTACAGTTTCGCGTGTGGGGTCAGTGCTTGCGTTGTCGATGACGTATATATCGCACGCAGCTTCTCTCTGTGCAAGCAGGCACTCTATATTCTGCTTGAGCATATCGCACCGGTTGTATGTTACGACTACTGCGGCGATGTCGTTCATCTGGCCTCCTGAGCAATTATGCGTCTGGCCTCGTGCATAGTCAGTCCGTTTTTCTCAGCAATGGCTTTAACGTCCTCATACTCCGGAATCTTTCTCAGTGTCTCCCCGTCAAGCTCCGTAACCTTCACATGAACCGCACCCAGACTCGTGCTGATTTCCTCTATTCTCCAGTTCAGGCGCAATCTGTCCATTTCTCTGAGCCTGACTCCCTGCGAAGTCGTATGCGTCAAGATAATTCTGCTCATATTTTGCGCGTCATCGTTCCTGCAAAGGCAGCACAGCTTCACGCCCGGCCTGCCCTTCTTCATGGCTATGTTCTCCAGCCACACGTCAAGTCCTCCGGCCGCAAACAGCTTCGCCGTAACAGATTCATAGTCCTGCGGATTCATGTCGTCTATGTTGCTCTCAATCAGGGTTATGCGCTCATGCACAAGGCCGTCCTTCCCCTGAACGTTTCCAGACTCTAACAGCAAGACTCTTAACGCGTTAGGCATGTCCTCAGATTCGCGGTTGCCGAACCCGAATCCAGACGCAAGAATTTTCCCGGAGGGAATATCGCTGAATCCGTCCGCAAGCATTTTCACGAGCAGCGCACCCGTCGGGGTTGTCCGCTCCATAGCAGACCCCGCAGAATACACCGGCAAGCCGTGCAATAAATGCTCAGTTGCCGGAGCAGGTACGGGCAAAATTCCGTGAGCGCACTTCACCGTGCCGGAGCCGACATTGATTTTTGAGCATAAGACTCTCGGCCAGCCAAGAGCGTCCATCAGGATGAATGAGCCTACAATGTCGATAATCGAGTCCACAGCTCCGACCTCGTGGAAGTGAATTTTGTCGGGTGTAGTTCCGTGAACATGGGCTTCCGCTTCAGCGAGTACCGAGAATGCCCGCAGAGCAGCAACCTTTACGCGCTGAGGGAGATCACTTCCGGTGATCATTGACTCAATGTCGGCCAAGTGTCTGTGATGATGGTGATGGTCTTCGTGGTCGCGGCAGTGTTCGCTGCCGTTTTGATTATGCCCGGCATAATCAAAACGGCTGTCGTCATGGTGATGGTGATGCTCGTGTTCATGAAGGTGAACGTCAAAATTTATGCCGGCGATTCCGTTTTTGGCGGTATGCTCTATCACTAACTCGTACTCTTCAGGGTCAAGGGCAGTGATTTTCTTGATTCCGTCAGTCAGAATTTTTGCGTCAGGTACTAGATTCAGCAGCGCGCCTATAAACATATCTCCGGCTATTCCCGCAAAACAGTCTATGTATAATGTTTTCATATATGTATTATCACTTCTTTCTTGTGTAGCTGAGTAACTCCTCGAAAGGGTCTATATTCTTGATGTTTTCCGGCTGTGTAGTTTCCGGTGCAAGTGTTTCGTGAATCTGCTGTGAAGTTTCCGGTGCAGGGACTTCGTGATTTCTGTGATAGGGTCTCGCGCTGCCTGAGACGCTCCGCAGAATATTTCTGCCTTCCTCAGTTACCAGCATGGGAACTACAGTAGCTTCGTCCAGCTTGCAGCAAAAATCTATGTCCGTGCCGAAACCTATCTGCTCAAGATACACAGCGTGTTCCGACTTCATGACGCACTCAACGAGATTTTCGCCTCTGGTCTGCCAGAGAGTCAGAGCCATTTTCGCGCTGTCGGACATGTACACTTCGCCTCTCGTCAAAAACTCCTCAACTATCGCCCCGGCGCAAAGTGTATCTTCCCACGAAGGCCGCTTTTTCCGTCCGGAACACAGCAATCCGACTCGATTCCCCAGCGTCAGAGCATAATCCAGCACCGCAGAGTAATTCCTCATGCTCGCAGCAAACACCGGACTCCCGGTCGAGGCAGCCTGACACAGCGCAACTGTCCCGTTTGTTGTGGACATGACCCCGCAATAATACTCCTGCACCACAGAATAATTCAGCTCTGTCGGAGAGTTGCCCAAGTCAAAACCCGCAGGAGGAAGTCCGTTCACTTCACCCATTAACAACGGCGAAGACCCTCTAGCTTTGAGGGTCTCAACAAGTTTTCGCGCGTCATCCGGAGTTTTTACGGGGTATAGTTCCTGGCCGCCAAGCTCAAACCAGCGGGTCATTACGGTAGTTGCTCTGAGAACGTCAATCACTATCCACACGTCAACGTCCGGCAAAAAGTTATCTTCACCGCACGAAAAAACTACATCAGCTTCGTATCTGTCTGACATGGATTAATAGGCCTTCGCAAAAACCGTGAGCCTTGCGCCGTC
>JAFTBT010000061.1 GCA_017455085.1 Synergistaceae bacterium | reverse complement strand
GCAGAGAGATTCTCCGTTGAAGACGAAAATTTACACGCGGGAAGACGCACCGAATTTCGGAGACCTCAACGCCAGAGCCACCATCAAAGACAGCAGCGGAAAGTTACGCAGCACATATGTACGCCTTCTGATTCGGAAAATAGCAGACCCCACAGCGATATCGAGCGTCATTCATCACGGCGCGGAGAATTAGGCTATAATATCCTCATCATCCCATTTCAGGAGGCACACTATCATGGACGCAGCACCAGAAGAAAAAATCTACATCGAGGACGTTTCCCATGAGACAGCCGAAAACGCAGACGATGATCTTGTGATGAGAATCTCTGAACGCCTGCTCGAACAGCACATTAAAGCGTATACTGCACTGGCAAATGCTTAGGTTGACAGTTGAACAGGTGAAGGCCATGCACACCCGCCTCGTCATGAAAACCGGAGGCAGCGACGGAGTCAGGGATATGGGACTGCTTGAGTCCGCAGTTAATGCTCCGTTTCAGTCGTTAGGAGGGTATGACGTGTATCCTACGATTTTCGAGAAGGCTGCACGTTTAGGCTTCGGGCTTTCACAGAATCACGCGTTCATTGACGGGAATAAGAGGATTGCAGCTCAGGCAGTGCTGACATTTTTGGCACTCAACGGCATAGAGATAACCTGCACAGAGTTCGAGCTGTTTTCCCTGTTCTACAAACTTGCTGCGTCAGAAGTTACGTTTGATGCTCTGGTGAAATGGCTAAATGAACACGCATCATGAACATATCCCTCCACGAAATCACCGTACGCGAACTCACAGACGGCTACACTGACTCTCAGGAACACGGAGTCACTGGCTACTCCGGCAGGCTGAATATACGTCCTGCATTCCAGAGGGAGTTCATCTACAACGACAAGCAGCAGCGCGAAGTCATCAACAGCATAATTCACGGCTACCCTTTGAACGTGATGTATTGGGTGCGAGCCGGAAAAGATAGCTACGAAATGCTAGACGGCCAGCAGCGGACTCTGAGCATCTGCAAATACGTCAACGGTGATTACTTACTGAACGACAACAGTTTTTCCTCACAGCACATTGATATTCAGCAAAAGATTCTGGACTACAGGCTGATGATCTATATCTGTGACGGAGACTCCAGCGAGATCATGAACTGGTTCGAGGTGATCAATATTGCCGGCGAAAAACTGACCAATCAGGAGATTCGGAATGCATCACTGCCCGGGCGGTGGCTGACGGACGCGAAAAGGCGATTCAGCAAGCGGGGATGTGAGGCCCAGAAGGAAGCAGAAGCGTATATGGCTGGGAGTCCGATTCGGCAGGAGTATTTGGAGTCGGTGATTCGGTGGAAGGCGGAGCATGATGGGATACAGTACGAGGACGATATTGTGCGGGCGTATATGTCTCTGCACCGGAACGATGAGAACTGCAATGATATGTGGCTGTATTTTCTTGGGGTGATGAACTGGGTGAAGATGCTGTTTCCGAAACCTGTGCGGGCGATGAGGACGATAGACTGGGGGAAGTACTACAACAAGCTGCACGGGATGCATTACGACACGGGAAAGTTTCAGGAACGTATACGTGAATTACTGGAGGACGATGAAGTTACGAGCGAGAAGGGGATATATGAGTACTTGATGGACGGTGAAGAAAAGCATTTGAGCCTGCGGAAGTTTGGCATGAAGGTGAAGAGAGCGGTGTATGAGCGGCAGGGGCATAAGTGTGCGAAGTGCGGGGAGGAGTTTGCGCTTGAGGAGATGGAGGCGGATCACATAACCCCGTGGAGTGATGGAGGGCGGACGGTTGAGGAGAACTGTCAGTTATTGTGCAGGAAGTGCAACCGCGAGAAGGGGAAAAAGTAATCATGAGGCAAGAAATATTTGACAAGAGATTAATGCGGGGGTAATATATCACGCGTTTTCCACGAGACAGATGAATATGGTGGGTTGGCCGAGTAGGTCGAAGGCGCTCGCCTGCTAAGTGAGTATAGGGGCTAAAACCTCTATCGTGAGTTCGAATCTCACACCCACCGCCATAAATTCCTGCAAGTATTTCGTATACAGAATATTGTGAGAGGACTTGTAACAAGACGCTGTTGATGAAGAGCATTGCAGAGTATTGTGAGAGGACTTGTAACAAGACGCTGTTAATGAAGAGCATTGCAGAATGTTGTTGCGGGTTTTGAAGCAAAAGTCTGTTGATGAAAAGCACTGCGGTAGTAGCTCAGCTGGATAGAGCGAAGGCCTACGGAGCCTTAGGTCGTGGGTTCGAATCCTGCCTACCGCGCCATTTCGTAACATGGATTTAGTTGTGATGAGTTTGTTGCGGATGGATTTGTATGTAGAGCGTGGAGAGATTGATGTATTATCAGCATATTATCAGTATGCAGGCATCAGAATAGGGTTAGCATATGAGATAGCATATCAGGAGGCATATACACATGAAGGGTTTTGCGGAAGTTATGAAACGTAAATGTGTGAGTGCCTTTTTTGCAGTGAATGGTTTTGCAGTGAGATTTATTGCTGTGAAAGATTTGGCAGTGATGGCTATTGCAGTGAATAGTTTTGCTGTGAAAGACTTGGCAGTGATGGCTATTGCAGTGAATAGTTTTGCTGTGAAAGATTTGGCAGTAAAGGGGCTTATGATTCCGGCGGTTATTAGCATTCTCATGATTAGGGAGGCAGTATGTGAGTAATTGCTGGGATGAAGAGCTGAAGACTAACGATAACACAAGGCGGCTTGACTTCCAGACTAGGGGACGGGCCGCTTTTTTGTACGCTGGAGTGGTGATATAGCCTAAAACCGGTGTACAGGACACATGCATTTGCCGCTAGCAGCCTCACTCGGACACATATACATGCATTTGCCGACAACAACACTAAAATCTATACACAGGCTTTACGTGGCAGCACAAGACACACAGGCTTTAGCACTGGGAGGCTCACTAATTGGCCGTAATGGGTCTTTCGGGATTAAGCATAAATATTTACCAGTAAGGAGAGATATTCACCATGAAGAAGACTTTCACCTGCGCAGTACTCATCCTCGCAATGGCATCATGTGCATTCGGAGCAGCCTTCAAGATCGGAGGCACCGGCCCCCTCACCGGAGGAGCAGCTATCTACGGCATGGCAGCACGCAACGGCGCACAGATCGCTGTCGATGAGATCAACGCTATGGGCGGAGATATCCAGTTCGAGCTCCGTTACGAGGACGACACCCACGACGCAGAAAAGGCCGTCAATGCCTACAATGCCCTCAAGGACTGGGGAATGCAGGTATCACTCGGTTCTGTTACGTCCAAACCCTGCGAGGCAACTGCAGCAGAGAATTTCGCTGACAGAATTTTTGCTCTCACACCCTCAGCGTCAAGTGCAGCAGTAACCGAAGGCAAGGATAACGTTTTCCAGATGTGTTTTGTTGACCCCAATCAGGGAACAGCAAGCGCACAGTACATCGCCAGCAAGGGACTCGCCAAGAAAGTCGCGATAATCTGGAAGAATGATGATGTCTACTCGAAGGGAATCCGTGATACTTTCGTGGAGAAAGCTCCAGAAGCCGGACTCGAGGTCGTCAGCGAGACCACATTTGCGGACGGCAACGACACAGATTTTTCCGTGCAGCTCACCGAAGCCAAAGAGAAGGGAGCAGAACTCGTTTTCCTGCCGATGTACTACCAGCCAGCGAGTCTGATTCTTGCGCAGGCTCAGGGTATGGGCTACGCTCCGAAGTGGTTCGGCGTGGACGGCATGGACGGAATTTTGACGATGGAGGGATTCGACAAGGCTCTTGCTGAGGGCGTAATGCTCCTGACACCGTTCAATGCGGACGCGAAAGACGAGCGGACTCAGAAGTTCGTAGCTGCATACCAGAAAAAGCACGGTGAGATTCCGAATCAGTTCGCCGCAGATGGTTATGACTGTGTGTATGCGTACTGTCAGGCACTCGCTCAGGCAAAAGCTACTCCCGATATGGACGCTGAAGCACTTTGCCCGAAGATGATCGAGCAGTTCACTACTATGACGTTCAACGGAGTAACCGGCGAAAATGTCAGGTGGGCAAAGAACGGCGAAGTCACCAAGGATCCCAAAGGCATGGTCATCAAGAACGGCGCATATGTCGGGCTTGACTAGCAGGAACTAACGATAATCCACATGAGGGCAGTTCTGAGAGTACGGCCAAAAATTTCTCAGGCTGCCCCTTTTTCATGTAGTAAGGAGCTGTGAATTTCACACAATGACATTCTTGAATTATTTCATCAGCGGAATCAGCTTAGGCAGTATTTATGCGATCATTGCTCTCGGTTACACGATGGTCTACGGAATCGCCAAGATGCTGAACTTCGCACATGGAGACGTGATTATGGTGGGAGGCTATGTGTGTTTCTATGCCGTCTCACGTTATGGCCTGAATCCGTTTTTAGGCGTTGCTCTGGCTATGGTGGTGTGTACTTTGCTGGGAATCATAGTCGAACGTCTAGCGTACAAGCCCCTGCGTCAAGCTCCATCACTCGCAGTATTGATCACGGCTATCGGCATGAGCTATTTTCTCCAGAATACGGCGTTATTGCTTTGGTCGTCCAACCCGAAAGTTTTCCCGTCAATTATCGGTCGAGGAGCATTCAAGCTGTTTGACGGCCGGCTCTCGGTTTCGCACGTTACTGTTCTGACTATAGCAACATGTATTGTGATTATGATTGTGTTATCGCTGTTCATAGGCAAGACTCGTTTGGGAAAGGCTATGCGTGCGTGTTCAGAGGACAAGGGCGCGGCGCAGCTCATGGGAATCAATGTGAATGCCACAATCTCGATGACGTTCGCAATAGGTTCTGGGCTAGCTGCTGTTGCTGGAGCGTTGCTGTGTTCTGCGTACCCCACACTGATGCCCACAACAGGAGCTTTGCCGGGCATAAAGGCATTTACTGCGGCGGTATTCGGAGGAATCGGGAGCGTGCCTGGTGCGTTTCTGGGAGGTCTTATGCTGGGAGTGATAGAGATATTTGCGAAGGCGTATATTTCCAGCCAGTTATCTGATGCAGTAGTTTTTGCGGTGTTGATAGTGGTGCTGCTAGTGAAACCTGCGGGATTATTGGGCAGGCCTATTCAGGAGAAGGTGTAGATTATGACGATGAGAAGGCTGATAAACCTTAAGAGGGTAGAAGCGAGAAGGATATACATGACTTACGCAGTAGTGATAGCAGCGTACGTGATATGCCAAGTCATGAGCAGCACAAAGGTGTTCAGTTCGTCAATGCGGGGAATGCTCGTGCCTATATGTGCGTATATGGTAATGGCAGTGTCTCTGAATCTGGTTGTGGGGATTCTGGGAGAGCTTTCGCTGGGACATGCAGGGTTTATGTCTGTGGGAGCATTTGCTGGAGTCACGTCTGCGATTCTCATGCAGGGGACAATCACTAATGCACCTGTGAGGCTTGCGATTGCGATGGTGATTGCTGCAATATTCGCTGCCATTGCTGGATTCTTGATAGGGATTCCTGTGCTAAGGCTAAAGGGCGATTACTTGGCGATAGTTACGTTAGCGTTTGGGGAGATCATCAAGAGCATACTCAACAATTTTTACTTGGGAGTAGATTCTCAAGGCTTGCACTTCAGTATGCTTAGTGATACGACAAGGCTGCTCAAGGGCGGAAAATTGATCATACGCGGGCCTATGGGAATCAGCGGCATACAGAAAATCTCAACGTTTCCTGCGGGGTTCATCCTGCTCATGATTGCTTTGATGATCGTGTTCAACCTCGTAAATTCGCGTTCTGGGCGTGCGTTCATGGCGATACGTGATGACAGAATAGCGGCTGAGAGTATCGGGCTGGACATCACCAAGTACAAGATGATGGCATTCGTGATGTCTGCGGCTATAGCTGGAGCGGCGGGGGCACTCTTTGCGATGAACTACTCCACTGTAGTAGCGAATAAGTTCGACTTCAACACGTCTATACTGATTCTGGTGTTTGTGGTGCTGGGCGGGCAGGGGAATATGCTCGGGTCGATCATAGCTGCTGCGGTGTTGACGATACTTCCGGAAAAACTTCGTGAGTTCTCGGAGTACAGGATGCTGCTGTACGCGATCGTGCTAATAGTGATGATGCTGGCAACTAACAACGCGGAGATTAAGGCGTTCTTGGGCTCACTGAATCCCTTCAGGCGCAAAGAAGAGGCTGATTCATGAAGAGCATTAATAGTTCACGTTATGGGCTTCCGATTATGCATATAGTAAGCATAACAAAATAGGAGGCACATTATCATGATATACAATGACGATTCAGAATACAGAGTCCCAATTATGGCGAGTGAGCGCGTATGTTCCGGAGCCGGAATGCTGTGCAAGGCACTGTTGAGTCTCAAGACCATATGCGCAGAACAGTCAAGGCCCGACATCTCCGAAAGAATACATTTTTACACACCGTCAGGAGCGTACTACACGAAAAGGGAGGCAGAATAATTTCATGACCAGAAAAAAAACTAAATACGTACCTGTTCCCTCAAAATCTATACTGCCAGAGCGAGACGCAGCAAGAGCACCCGTACTAGAATGCATAAATCTGGGCATAACTTTAGGCGGCATTAAGGCTGTCGATAACTTCAACCTCACCGTAGGCAGAACCGAAATCGTAGGACTCATAGGCCCGAACGGTGCAGGCAAAACCACAGTGTTCAACCTGCTCACGAAAGTCTATCAGCCCACAACCGGCACTATACTCCTCAACGGCAAGGACACCCACGGCATGACCACTATACAGGTCAACAAAGCAGGCATTGCCAGGACGTTCCAGAATATCCGCCTGTTCAAGAATCTCAGTGTCGCCGACAACGTCAAAGCCGCAATGAACAACGAAATGCACTACAACATGCTGAGTGCGATTCTCAGGCTGCCTAACTACAAACGCGAAGAAATAGCCGCACACAGAAGAGCCCTCAAGCTGCTATCGATCTTTGACATGCAGCACATAGCTGACGTTCAGGCCGGATCACTGCCTTACGGTGCACAGAGAAGACTCGAAATCGTCAGGGCACTCGCTACGAATCCTTCGGTGCTTTTGCTGGACGAACCCGCCGCCGGCATGAACCCCTCCGAAACTGCGGAACTCATGGACAGCATCAGGAAGGTACACGACATGTT
>JAFTBT010000060.1 GCA_017455085.1 Synergistaceae bacterium | reverse complement strand
TGATTCTGCCTGCATGTGTTCCGCTGGTGGGTACGCTGATGTTCGGGAATCTCCTTCGTGAATGCGGAGTAACTGAAAGACTCAGCAACACCGCTCAGAACGAACTCATGAACATAGTAACGATATTCCTTGCGTTGTCAGTAGGGTCTACTATGGCTGCGGAGAGGTTCCTGACGCTGGGGACGCTGGCGATAATCTGCTTGGGGCTTGTGGCGTTTGCGTTCAGCACGTTCGGAGGACTGGTGTTCGGACAGATCATGAAGACACTTTCAGGCGGGAAGATCAACCCCATGATCGGAGCTGCCGGAGTGAGTGCTGTACCTATGGCTGCCAGAGTTGTGCAGAGGTGTGTACAGCATGAGTATCCTGGGCATTTCCTGTTGATGCACGCGATGGGCCCTAACGTTGCGGGAGTCATCGGTACGGCAGTAGCTGCGGGAGTTATGCTGACTCTGCTGAAGGGCTAATACATAGTGATAGTGAGTCCCTCGTCAAATGGTGGGGGATATTTTGTTAGGAGGTATATCCATGAAGAAAGTATTATGCGCTTTGTTGTTAGTAGCAATGTTTGCGGGGATGGCATGTGCCGAGAAAATCGGTGTACTCTCAAGGCTTGACGTGCCTGCGGAAATATTCCAGCCGGGCGTAACCATCGAAACACTCAAGAAATATGTGCGGACTACTGTACACACCTCAAACACAGCTCCATCCTTCAGGTATTATGACTCTATGGTCGCTATGATGATGGCTCTCAACGCAGGAGAAATTGACTCTATCACCCTGCCCGACTGTGTAGCCGAGTACGTACTCAGAGTGAATCCCCATACAGAAGCAAGGGCTTTTATGATCATTAACGGCTGGGAAAATCTTGTTATGGGTCTCAAAGAAGGCAATGAACCCCTCCGCAACAAAATCAGTGCCGCAATAAACGACATGGTCAAGGACGGAACACTAACCCTCCTCATCAGGTACTACGTGCAGGGCCCTGAAGCTAAGGACGCAAAGCCCGCAAAGTTTGACACTTTCGAGGGAGCAGAGACTCTCACGGTGGCAGTGACTGGAGACTTTCCGCCGATCGACTTTGTGGACGATGGAGGCGCAGCAGCAGGCTACAACACCGCAATGCTCGCAGAACTTGGCCGCAGACTCCACGTGAACATCAAGCTGTTGTACGTGAATGCAGCCTCACGCGCAGCAGCACTCATGTCAGGAAAAGCGGATGTAGTTTTCTGGTTCAAGATGTTGACCGGCCAGGATGAACAGTTCGACATTCCAGAAGGAATAATCACTACAGCACCATATTACGGCTGGAACAAAATGATTCACATTGGGCTTGGGAAATAACACCTGAGAAGCTGCATCTGCGAAAAAAAAAACGCCGGAGGATTCGTGAAAGAGTCCCCCGGTTTCTTTATGCCGCTACTCCCACTCAATTGTTGCGGGCGGCTTTGACGTGATGTCCAGCACCACACGATTAATCTCCTTCACCTCGTTGCAGATACGTTTTGCTACGCGGTCAAGCACATCGTAGTCTATCCTGACCCATTCCGCCGTCATAGCGTCCTGCGAATGTATAGCCCTCAAGGCTGCAACTTCCCTGTATGTCCTGCTGTCTCCCATCACTCCGACCGAACGCACAGGCAACAGCACGCAAAATGACTGCCAAATCCCCGCATACAGCCCCGCACTCTTGAGTTCCTCCCGGAAAATCGCATCAGCTTCACGCAGAGTGTCGAGTCTCTTCTTCGTGATCGCTCCCAAGCACCGAACAGCAAGGCCCGGTCCAGGAAACGGCTGACGAGCAATAATTTCCTCCGGCATCCCGATAATTCGCCCAAGCTCCCGAACTTCGTCCTTGAACAGGTCTCGCAATGGCTCCAGCAGCTTCAGCTTCATGTGTTCAGGAAGTCCGCCTACATTGTGGTGCGACTTTATCACCGCAGCTCCCTTCTTGTTGCCGCTCTCGATAACGTCCGGGTATATCGTCCCCTGCAAAAGCCACTTTGCTCCCTCGATTTTTGCGGCCTCCTCGTCAAACACCTCTATGAAGAGTCTGCCGATGATCTTGCGTTTCTGTTCGGGGTCAGTAACTCCGTCAAGCTCGGACAGGAATTTTTCTGACGCGTCAACGTACTTCACGTTCAGGCCAAGAGCTTTATACTGAGTCATGACCTGCTCAGGCTCGTTTTTGCGCATAAGCCCGTGATTCACGAACACACACTGCAAGTTTCCTCCAATGGCCCGATTCACCAGCACAGCAGACACGCTCGAGTCCACTCCGCCCGAAAGTCCGCACACTACTTTTTCGCTGCCGACAGCCTCACGAATCCCCGCAACAGTCCCGTCAACCCAGTCGGCCAAGTCCCAGTCGCCGGAGCAACCACAGACTCCAAACGCAAACGCCTTCAGAATCTCCGTGCCGTGTTCCGTGTGAGCAACTTCGGGGTGAAACTGCAACCCGTAAAAATTCTTGGCCGGGTTCTCGATTGAGGCTATGACTCCGCTTTGGGTGGTTGATGTCGCTGTGAATCCCTCAGGCAGTCCGGAGACGTTATCGCCGTGACTCATAAGTACGTGCAAACTCTGTGGAATGCCCTTCAGGAGTCGTGAATCACCTGCTGTGTGAATCTCAGTGACTCCGTATTCTGGTCTGCCTCCGGAGCTGACTATGCCGCCGGTGAGTTTCGCGAGCAACTGCATTCCGTAGCATATGCCCAGAACTGGACAGCCCAGAGTCAGGATTTCGGGAGTGATCGTGATTGCGTCGGGGTCATTCACGCACTCGGGGCCTCCGGAAATGATGATGCCTTTCGGGGAGTACGAGGCGACTTTTTCGCGTGAAGCATCCCAGTTCAGGATTATGCTGTGTACTTTCAGCTCACGAAGACGGCGCGCGATGAGTTGTGTGAACTGCGAGCCGCAGTTGATGATGATGATGTTTTCGTTGGTCAT
This sequence comes from Synergistaceae bacterium, assembly GCA_017455085.1. The sequence goes on along the minus strand of JAFTBT010000060.1, from coordinate 261 downwards.
TCTATGTGTATGAAACCTCCTTGAGAAAGTTTTTCGCAAAATTATACATGCCTGTGAAAATCTGTCAGACTGAATCGTTGCTAAATCTCTCAACATGCCAGTGAATTTTTGGGGGGTCTGGTTTCTGAAACTATCAACATGCCAGTGGTTTTTGTGGAGTGTGGTTTCTGAAGCTCGCAACATGCTAGTGGTTTTTGTGGAGTGTGGTTTCTGAAGCTCGCAACATGCCCGTGTTTTTGTGGAGTGTGGTTTCTGAAGCTC
>JAFTBT010000001.1 GCA_017455085.1 Synergistaceae bacterium | reverse complement strand
TCTGGTCTGGTCTGGTCTGGTCTGGTCAAAATCGTAGCACCTCTTTACGTTTTGTCAATAGTATGTATACCTGATTCTTACAAGTGTTTGTTATAGTAACACCTTCAAGCGAATTTGCAATCATAATATTCATGAGCAGAATTTTTTGGTGTGAGTATAATGGATTGAGTAAATTATTATTCACTACTATCATCAAGAACGGAGATGCTTACTGCTTGCCAAAATATATATGCATTCACGGACATTTTTACCAGCCCCCTAGAGAAAATCCCTGGCTCGAAGTCGTGGAGCTACAAGAATCCGCAGCCCCCTGGCACGACTGGAACTCCCGAATCTCTTCAGAGTGCTACAGCCCAAACGCCGCATCATGGATCCTCAACGATAAGGGCTATATCCGCAAAATCTGCAACAACTATTCCCGAATGAGCTTCAACATCGGCCCGACTCTCCTGACGTGGCTCGAAGAAAAAGACCCCATATGTTACGAGGCCATACTAGAGGCAGACAAACTCGGCCGCAAAAGATTCTCCGGTCACGGCCCAGCACTCGCACAGGTCTACAACCATATTATTATGCCCCTCGCAAACAGACGCGACAAAGAAACCCAAGTCCGCTGGGGGATCGCTGACTTCAGACGGAGATTCGGACGCATGCCCGAAGGTATGTGGCTCGCCGAATGTGCAGTAGACACCGAAACCCTCGAAGTCCTCGCCGAAAACGGAATACTCTTCACAGTGTTATCCCCCTATCAGGCAAAATCCGTCCGCACTATGGGCTGGGGAGACTGGCAGGACGTCACAGGAGGCAGAATCGACTCACGCTGTGCCTACGTCTGCAACCTCCCTTCAGGCCGGAGCATAAACCTGTTTTTCTACGACGGCCCACTCTCTCAGCAGATCGCCTTCAACGGACTCTTGAACGACGGAGGGGTCTTCGCACGTAAACTCATCGAGGCTAACCCAAAACCCGGCGCACCTGTCCTGACTCACGTTGCCACTGACGGAGAATCATACGGACATCACCACAAGTACGGCGACATGGCACTCGCTTACTGCCTCGAGACTATAGACAGCTCAGCAGAAGCACAACTCACTGTTTACGGAGAGTTCCTATCTTTCTACCCGCCTGAAGCTGAGGTGAAGATCATCGAGAACTCTTCATGGAGCTGTGCACACGGTGTCGAACGTTGGCGAAGCGATTGCAGCTGCGGTGACGGAACGCCCGGGTATCACCACAAATGGAGACGTCCCCTTAGAGTCGCAATGAATGACCTGCGCGACAAACTCGCCGAACTTTTCGAGAACGCACATGTTTTTCCGGACTGCTGGGGCGCAAGAGACAAGTATATCGATGTGATTCTTGACCGCTCACGTGACAGCGTGAATATCTTCCTCCGCAACAACACAGACCACGAACTCACACCAGAAGAGCGCGTGAAGGCACTTATGCTGCTGGAGATGCAGAGAAATGCTCTGTTAATGTTCACGTCGTGCGGGTGGTTCTTCGACGAGATCTCGCGAATCGAGCCGGTGCAGATCATGCGTTACGCTGCGAGGGCTATCGAGCTGGCAAGAATGGTGTTTGGTGTTGACCTTGAGCCCGCATACTTGAGACTCTTGGCCGAAGCTCCCAGCAATGTCCCAGAACTTCAGGACGGCGCAAAAATCTACGAACTCCGCGCGAAACAGGGACGTGTTGACCGCAAACAGATGGCCGCATATTACGGGATAACCTCACTCCTCAAGGACTTCAAGCCAGAATTTTCCGAAGGGTGCTGGGACATGAAGGGAAATGTGCTGAAGCTGGAGATGGGTGAAGGAAAATCTTTCTCTGCCGGAAAAGTTCACGTGAACTCGAACATCACGGAAGTTGCCGGCGATTACCTGTTCGCTGTCCGGCACAACGGAGGCACTATGATTCTCTGCGGTATCTGTGAGAGTGAGAATCTGGACGCGCTGACTCTGGATGATGTGAAGGAGCTTCAGGCGATTTTCTACAATGATGACTCCGAGAATCTACTATTCCAGAAATTCGGCTATGACCAGTTCACCCTGAATAACATACCGGCAAATTCGAGGCATAGACTCATCACGGAGTTATTGCAGCAGGATGTACACAAGCTGGAGGACCGCATGAAGGACATTGTGAAGAATTACGACCAGCTTTTGGAGTACCTGACTCTGTTGGGGTCAAAGCCACCTGCAATCATCATGACTGCTGCGGAGTTTACGCTAACGTCCGAGATAATCGACAAACTTGCGGAGGCGTTTCCTGATGCGGCGGGGATAAGGCGAGATTTTGAGTTTGCGAGCTTTTGGCAGGTGAAGCCTGACGAGGAACAGATACGGTTTGCGTTTGCGGAGTACATGATTCGGACGCTTGCGGGGCTGTGTATGAGCGGGCTGGATGCTTCTGTGATTGAGAACCTGAACGCATTGATGAAGCTGTTTGACGACAAATTTGCGTGGAAGCTGAGCCTGTATGACGCGCAGAATCTGTACTATGAGCTGCTGAAGATATACGGTGATATGTTGAGTATTGAGCCGGACAAAATGAAGACTGCACTGTATGAGCTTGGGCATGCGTTGAAGTTTTCTGACGAGATATTATCCATGCTGAAGAGCTGACGATTACAGTACAACCCTCTCCACAAAAACGGGGAGGGCATTTTTCTCATTGTATCCGGCTAACATTTCAGAGAGCCTGATGCATAACCCCAAACCCCTATCCACACAAACGGGGAGAAGATTTTTCTCATTGTATCCGGCTAACATTTTAGAGAGCCTGATGCATAACCCAAGCCCCTTTCCACAAAAACGAGAATGGCATTTTTCTCATGGTATCCGCCTCATATTTCAAAATTAGTTATTTTACCACAAGAGACATTACTTTTTGCGTACTAAATGTCGGCAATATATATATATGCAAAATTATAATGTGTACACTTTACGAAAAAAGGAGCCGACAAACAATGACAAACACATTGAAGAAAATTCCCTACAGACATAGGGACGCAGCAAAAATCGCTATGATAGCTTCAGCAGCTTTAGGACCAGCAGGAGCATTCTCTGGAGGAGCAGATATCCTTGCAGTCGGAGGCATATGGAGTGCCTGCCTCGTGAGTATTGCCTCAAAAGAAGGCTGCTCTCTGGACACTGATACCGCTTTGGGTATATGCAAGTCAATAGCTTGGGGAGTTTCCGGCTACTACATCGGATGCAAAGTAGCTACAAACATGTTCAACTTCATACCCGGTGCTGGTACTGTGGCAGCTATGGGAGCAAGTTCTCTGGCAAACATAATTTTCACGTACAGGTTTGTGCTGACACTGTGCAGGGTGTTCGATAATTCCGGCAATGGTCATGCCCTCGCTCTGGATAAACTCGCGGACGAAGTTACGACTATGTACAAGGGTAACGGCCTGCTCAGCGACTTGAAAGATATTATTGCCATATACAATGGGAAGTAGTCACTTTGCTGAATACATGGGTGTTATCTGCTTTGTTGTGGTATACACATATCAATGCCTGTTGTTCCTGCGTTATAATTAGCGAAAAATTTCACATGAGGTGATGATATTGTTTTGGTTCAACAGGCTCAAAGCATATTGTATGAAGCTCGTTAAGCCCTCTATGTATATCAGCGGCATGGATTACGTCTTCAAACTCTGGAGCGACTCAAACACAAAAGAACGCGGCATACTCCTCCTGACGTTTTCGCCTATGTTCGTGAGCATGGGAGGAGTCATTTTCACGGTGATATACTTCGTGCTGTTCGTGCTGCCATCGTATGTGTTCAGCATATTGGGCTGGGGAATGCTCACAGCAATTTTTGGGGCAGGCGGCAAATATTGCTTCAAGTACTTCACCGGCAAAGAGATCAAGACCAAAATCACCAAGAACGTTATTGATGTGGACTTCACGGAGGACTCCGAAGACATGGAACCGGAAGCCGAAGACCTAGACACAGAAGAAGAACCAGAACCCCAGCCACGTAAACGTTCAACACGCAAAAAACCCGAAGCATAGCCGCAAACATGCCTAACGACTCCAACAACACCAAGCTCATACGATTCAGTATCACCGTCCCTGAAGACCTGCTCGCTGAGTTCGAGGGCAGCTATTATGCCGAACACAGGCCAAACCGCTCCGAATCCGTCCGGAATCTCATGAGAGAGTACATCTCTTCCGAACGCTGGAGGTGTTCTGACGGGGAAATCTGCGCCACAATCACCATCGTGTACGACCACCATTTGCCCGAACTCACACACAAACTCACCGCCGCTCAGCACGACTCCGGAAACGTCATCATCTGCGCGACTCACGTACACCTGAATCACCATACATGCCTTGAATGCGTCATCACTAAGGGAAATTCTCAGGACATACAGAAATTAATAGAGGCTCTCCGGAAAATTCGCGGTATCAAGAGCCTCAACATCAACGTTACTTCAGAAATATAGCCGGTATTAACTCAGGAAGTCCAGCAGACTCGGCTGTATCAACCGAGAAATCACCGCCAAATTCGCCTGATACATATAGTCCGCCACCATAAGCTGCGAAATTGCATCAGCAGGGTCAATTTTTGCGAGGTCATCATACGTTTCATTGAGTATGGCGTTTTCCTGAGTGAGTCTCTCGCCGTTGTAGGTGTATCTCGCCTGAAGCGCACCGTTCTCGGACATCACCGACAGAATATTATTGATGAAGTCGTCGATTTTCGGGAGCATCTTGTCCGTGAGGTCGTCCCTGTTGCCGGACTCTATAGCTGCTATTGCGTCATTGATCACCCCGAAACCGTTCTGCCTCATGGTGTTAGCTCCGCTCCTGATAGTGGCGTTCTGGCTGTGCATTCCGGTGCTGAACATGTTCCCGGCTTCGATTCCTCTGGTCTGTGAAGACTCCTCCAGATTCCACCCGCCTCGATAGTACGAACGCGAAGCAGCATCTTTCCCCAACATGGTGCTGGTTACGTCTGTGCCGTCCTTCACGAAATTCACGCTCACAGAATACCCGCGCAATGACCAGATCATCAGCTCGTTGTCAGCATTGATCTCCGCCCGCACATCGTAGTCCTGCATTCTTGCGTTGATGAACTCCGCTATATCGTCAGCACGAATCTCATTGTCCGCGTCAGGAGTGATGTTGCGAATCTCCGTGAGGTCTATCGTGTGGGAATACCCCGCCACTGTCAGAGTCAGCTCCGTTGCAGGAAATTTCTGGTTCTCGATGTCCCACACAAATGTATCGTCCATAGCAGCATCAACGTATCCGGAAGCATCAAGCCGAGTCTGGACTCCTGTAGTGATTCCGAGCATGTCCTCGCCGATATGCCCCTTCACGTCCAGAATGCTCACTGCTGAGCCGTCAACAGAAGATATTGCGATTATCGGGTAGTCTCCGGAATTTCGTACAGCCTCTTGGCCCATGTGTTCGTCATAGTAATTCACGTACAGCCAGTCGCCCGCCTGAGTCCTGAGCCTGTCCATAACGTCCTTCACTGTGTCGTCAGCACCTACGTCAATTTCTACGCTGTGGCCGAGATTCGAGAATCTTATAGTCCCGCCCTCAAAATATCCTCCTGTGGCAGCAAAATACGCGTCGTCAAACGTGCCTCTCTCCGTGTGTGAACTGTCCTGCATGGGAATCTTTGTGTTCTTGAGGTTCGAGGTAACTCCGCCATGAATGCCCATCTGTGCCGCTATGCCTCCTGAATAGTCGTCCCACTCCGGATCGTTGAAGGGCATATCCACCACAGTAAACGCCTCGCCAGACAGGAAATATATCGCTGAAGAGTCATCTATTGCTTGGCCGGAAGAGTCTACGTGCACAGTTACGCCCATAATGTTGTGTCCTTCCTGAGAGTTCACGCCGTCAACAATGGCCTGCATGACTTTGTTGCGGTCAACGAATCCGGTCTTGGGGTTCACGACATCGGCGCGCTTGATGTTCACGTCGTAGTACATGCCGCAGTTCATCTGTACCCTGAGGGGGATACCTACGTTGTCGTCAACACACGGAGCAGAAGGGAAATTCACGCAGCGTGTTCCCGTGCCTGCACTGGAGTCCGTGTAGCCGTCTGTGCGTAATGCTGTCGAGAGTCCCATTTGGTCTGCGTAGTTGTACTCGTTCATGTCGAGGAATATCACCTGTTCCGCGTCATAGCCCCTAATTACGAGTCTCTGTGTTCTGGATTCGCTGTCAGTGCCGGATTCTGTGAGTGCTGCCTCGTCAGAATCTTCCTCAAGGGTAACCTCAAGCCACCCTGCCCCGGCATTCTTGAGTTTGTCTGCGAGCTGCTCTAGTGTGTACTCTCCGGCATTGAGCTTTATGTCCGCGCTTCTTCCTCCGCTGATGACTCTCCAGTGAAGTTCTGTATCATCCGTGACCGTAAGAGTCTCACTCGGAGAAAATTCCCTGCTCTTCATGGCCGTCTCCATTCCCAACGCGTCAAATATATCTATGTGGCTATGGTCTAGCTGCCTGCGTGAGGAAAGTGCTTTTATGGTGGTCTGACCTTCCTCAAACTCGAATAGATTCACTGCTCCGCCCTCTGCCGTAATCGTGAGTGAAGGGTAGTGTGCATCTTCAGCAGCATCGTTATTCGCGAGCCTGTCTGTGGGCATTTCGCCTATACGCTGGGCTGTGATGGTGAGGCTTTTTCCGTCAGCAGATGTCCGCGCGCAGACTCCGTTAATGGAGTTGATTCTTTCGGCAAGAGACTCTAGTGTGTCGTCCGCGTTGATGAAGATCTTTGTGGCGTTGTCGTCAGATTCTCCGAGCTTGATGGTGATTGCTGACTGAGTGCTGGTGATATCGTCCTCAGTGCCGAAGAGTACATCAAGAGAATCGCCGGATACCTCAATAGCACCCGCCTCACTCTGGAGCATGAGCCTTCCCGTGAGATTCCCAGTAGACAGTGACGCAAACGGAGTCCCGTCGGAGAGTCCTGCGAAATTTCTGTTGATGGCGTTCACGAGATCGGTTGATGAAGTGATTTCCGAGAGGTCAATGTCTGCGGTTTTTCCGCCTACAGTGATGCTGAGGGTACCTGAATCGTCAGAACCTTTCCAGCTGAGAATATTAGCGTTGCCGGTTATGCCGTGAATGGCTTCGTCATCGTCAGTAGTCTTCCAGGAAGTATCTGTGCTGTCGAATTCCATGCTGGTGATAGTTGCGGGCATGGGCATGTAGTCAGTATCTGGCCAGCCAGTGATGCCGACTTTTTCGCCGGTGTTGGACTTCATGATGAGCTGCTGCGTGCCGTTCTCCATGTTTTTCTCGACGCTGACGTGTACGAGCATATCCGCGCCCTGTTCTGCGAGAGACCTGTTGACGATCTCGGCCAAGTCCTCGAGCGAGATGCCTGCGTGTTCGTTTGGGTCTCTGAACTGGTTGTAGTCTGTGGAGTTAGTGGAGCTGTTCGTGTCCGGGTCAGCGAGTGACTTGCTGGTTTTTGTGGGGTCGTTGTCGCTCCAGTCCTCAGGGATGAACACGGAAAGAGTCCGATTGCCTACGGTGATTTGCACTTTTTCTTCGCGTCCCTGCCATGTCCAGTCCAGTGGGACATAGTGCGAGCAGATGAAGTACGAGTCATCATTCACGGGAACTATATCGCTTCCGGCAAAGGTAACATCTCCGAGCATGGAGTCACTGACGGCGTATTTGATTCTGTCGTCCGAACCCTGATAGATTATGCTGCCGTCTGACTGTTCAGCGAATGGAGGAGTAGTAGTGTCAGTCCCGCCGAAAATATATTGTCCTGCGACTCTGGTGTTGAGGTTGTCGAGCATGATTTTCTTGTTGGCCTGGATCTGGGCGGTGATGTCCTTGAGCTGTGTTGCGTCTAGTGAGCCGTTGCCTGCCTGAATCACGAGCGACCGGATAGCCTGTGCAGCATCGAGTACGTTGTTCAAAGCCCCGTCAGAATACCGGAGCATAGTGACGGCGTTTGTGGTGTTCTGCTGGTATTTGTCGTTGGCATTGATAGCGGACTGGACCTGTAGCGATCGTGCGACTGCTGAAGGATTTTCCGCGAGGTTAGTGTATTTGTTACCGGAAGCGATTTGTCTCTGGAGGTCCTGAATCTTGCGTTGATTCTGCATCAGAGTATCCATCAAGCTCCCGTACATAGTTGCTGTAGTTAAACGGCTGTACATGGTGAAAGTCTCCTTTGTCCTTGATACGAAAATAGCCCCCCGCATCCTTTGGGAGGCCTTGATATTTATTTTCTGCGGGTATTATGTGAATATTATCGGTCTATAAACCTGCACCCGTTAATGCTTGTGCCATGAGTGAGTATTATCTGTGTGTAAATCATCACCCGTTAATGCTTGTGCCATGAGTGAGTATTATCTGTGTGTAAATCATCACCCGTTAATGCTTGTGCCATGAGTGAGTATTATCTGT
>JAFTBT010000059.1 GCA_017455085.1 Synergistaceae bacterium | reverse complement strand
CCTGAAGCCGGGCGAGGAGTCGCTGCTCGTCGGACTCTTCGGGGAAGAGGAGTAATTGACGGTCTTCGAGTCTGGAGGAGGCTGACCGGACAGCGTAGAGGACACGGAGGGGATTGACGCGTTCGTGGCGGTGGATGGCGAGTGTTGGGACGGTGAAGGGAGTGGATTCGGATTTGCCGGCCCAGTTGAGAGCGGGTGATTCGTGCGGGTCAAAGGAGTATGTGTGAAGCGGATCGGGTGAGGTGTCGTGAGGTGAGAGGCCTTCGGCGGTGTTGTTGAGGCGGAGTGACTCAGAGTGAGTGTAGCAGTCAGTATCGCGTGATTGTCTGGGCTGTTTTGCGGCCAAGATGAGAGACCTTCTTTCGTTAGTATGTTTTGGGAATGAGACAATGATATATCGTTTGTTGCCTAATAGTCAAAATCGCAGAGTACATGATATTATTTTCTCACTCCAAATTTTTCACAGAAAGGAATACGTATCATGAAGAAACACATCAGTATTATTGTGTCGTTATGTCTGGTTGCCGTCATGGCTTCCGCGTCATGGGCAGCTTTCACGCCCGGCACCTACGAGGGCGAAGGCAAAGGCTACAGCGAAACTTCCCCCGTCAAAGTCAAAGTTACCGTAGACGCTGAGAAGATCACCAAAGTCGAGATTGACGCTCCGGAAGAAGTCCCGTTTGGTGTGCAGCAGTTCGACAACTACGCAGGCCAGCTCATCGGCAAGAGTGAGGCAAAAATCGACGCAGTCACCAACGCAACCATGACCCGCAACGGAATAGTCGAGGCCGTCACAAAAGCCCTCAAGAAAGCCGCACCCTCTGCCTCCGGATTCAAGCCCGGCACTTACGAGGGAGAAGGCAAAGGCTACAGCGAAGGCGCACCCGTGAAAGTCAAAGTTACTGTTGACGCGGAGAAGATTACTGCTGTGGAGATTGATGCTCCCGAAGAAGTCCCGTTTGGTGTGCAGAATTTCGAGACCTACAAGAACGCACTAATCGGCCGTGCTGACGGGAACATTGACGCAGTGAGCAACGCAACGATGACTCGCAACGGAATCCGTGAGGCAGTCGAGAAGGCATTAGCTGCTGCGAAGGGCCAAGAGTCAGAAAGCAATGCTCCTGTGTCGTTCACACCCGGCGAGTATACCGCTGAGGGCATGGGCTACAACGCTCCTGTGTCGGTGAAGGTTACTTTTGACGCGGACAAGATTAAGGCTGTCGAGGTCGTCAAGCACGCAGAGACCGCACATGTCGGCGATGTAGCATTCGAGATCATGATTCCGGACATGCTCAAGGCGAACGGCTCAGGTGTTGACGGAGTCAGCGGTGCAACTTTCTCAACGCGCGCCCTCAGAAATGCTGTGAATGCTGCTGCGGAGATGGCGAAATGCACGAATCTTGAGGCCTTCAAGTCCGCAAAGGTCGAACACAAACCAGAAGCACCCATCACCCTGAACTACGACGTAGTTATCGTAGGTGCAGGCGGAGCAGGTGTAGCAGCGGCGGCACAGGCAGCACTTGACGGAAACACGGTGCTCATCATCGAGCGCAACGCAGAAGTCGGCGGAAACACCCTCGTATCCGGCGGGCAGTATCAGTCAGTCATGCCGTATCTCGTGTGGGATCCCAAGAACCCCGACGCTACCACAGGAGTATATGCTTTCAACGGCCAGACCTACGAGAAAGTCAAGAGCGTACAGGGCTGTATCAACGAGCTGAAGATGATTCTGAACTGGAACGAAGCACCCTTTGACGCAAAGTATTACGAGACTCACGAGTATGTAGCCGGTGACGCAGCAGAACTCTCAAAGCATGGTGTTCACGCAGAGTATCTCCCTGTGTTGAAGGCACTCAAGGCGGAAATCAAGGAATATCTTGACTGGGCACAGCCTAAACTTGACGCTGGCATCCCAGAGAATCAGCTGGCACTCTTCTCGACGCTAAACCTTCATATTTTCCAGACATATTACGGCGGACTCAGGCAGAGCGCGGACAAAAAGAACTGGATTTACGGCGATGTTGAACTCGTCAGCCAGTTCATCAACGAGGCACAGGGTCTCAAAGAATGGCTTGAAGGAATGGGGTCAACTTTCCACGAGGACACCCAGCAGACTCTCATCGGCGCACTCTGGTACAGGGAGAACGAATTTATCGGCGCGAATGTCGACACTGACGGTGACGGCAAAACCGAGAGCTACCCGGGACGCTGGGGAACGTACTTTGTTGCACCATTGACGGCTATGCGCAAGGCCAACCCCAAGAATCAGGTACTCCTACGCACAACAGTTACGGAGCTCATCGCTGAGGGAAACAGAGTACTCGGCGTGAAGGCGAAACGCTACGACGGCACGGAGATTACTGCATATGCTGCGAAGGGCGTAATACTTTCTACAGGCGGATTTGCTGCTAACCTGACGAAGGTTGTTGACGAAAATATGTACTGGTCTCCGGAATATGTCTCACTCTCAACGAAGACCACTAACCGCTCATCACTTCAGGGCGACGGCATAGCTATGGCCGAGAAAGTCGGAGCTGCTGCGACCGGTGAAGGCTTTACCCAGATGATGCCAATATCGTGGATCGACAACGGAAATCTTGCTTTCGGCGGAGGAAATTATGCCTGCTGGATTTCCCCGATCACCGGCCACAGATTCGTTGACGAGGGCAGCGAGCGTGATGTGCTTTCACTTGCGGAGTTCAAAAACGGCATGGACTACAAGGGCAGCAAGGGAGTATTTCTTGAGTTCTACAACGTGGAGCAGAAAATGCCCGCACCGACTCAGCTTCCGGAGACTGGGGATTATCCCGGACGCTACTACAGGAGAAAGATTGCGGAACTTCCTGCACTGTTCGCAGAGCTTGGTGTGAAGGCTGATCCCAAAGTTGTGGAGGCAACTATTCGCGCATACGATAAGGCAGTCATGACCGGCGGAGAGTTCCCGGATGTGGGGAAAGCTATTGCGTCGAGACCTGTCGGCAACGTCAAGAAAAATCCTGACGGAAGCTACAACGTTGACAGCTACGACCTCGATAACACGATTATGACCATTAGGCTCATGGCACCGAGTACTCACCACACTATGGGAGGCCTTAAGGTCGACAAAGCGCGTCATGTGCTCTCGAAGACTGGCAGAATCATTCCGGGACTGTATGCGGCTGGTGAAGTTACTGGCGGCATTCATGGAGGAAACAGGCTCGGCGGAAATGCTATCACCGAGATTTTTGTGTCAGGCAGAACAGCAGCGAAAACTCTCGACGCTGAGAACAAGTAGCAGTATAGAGATTTTTGCAGTGTGAAGTGAAAAGATTAGGGGGAGTCGTGGAGATTCCCCCTTTTTCGTGAGTTTGTGTGCTTAATGTGTGGGCCTGATGGTGATGTTGCTCCTGCGCAGAATGATGAACCCTTCGCCGGTCTTGAATGTCTTCGTGTCGTCAGATGTGATGTTGCTTTCTCCGTCAAGTTTTGAGTACGGAATATCTTCAATGTCAATAATTTTCACGACTACGTGGCCTTTTTTGTCAGTCCTGCCGTCAGCGGTAACCGTCCAAGAATTTCCGTCACCTTCCGGAATAACTGCCTGCAAACCTTCAGGAAGATCCTTCACCATGAAGAATATATCTCCGCTCTCCGTAAGCTCCGAGTGAAGCATCATGCGGGTAATTCTCTGGGAGTCCCTGTTGTGAAGAATCGTGAGGGCTAGTAATTCTTCTTCGGTGGTCTCGTCCTGAGTGAGTTCCCAGCCTACGATCTGGCTTGTGGCTTCCGGATGAAAGGCGTGTATATTTTCTGTGGCTACGTCGAAAGAGCTGTACAGCATATCCGAGATAGTATCTGCCTCGTCCTGAGCCGCGAAGAATGCATCATCAATCCTTGCGTCCTCGCTGACTTCTGAATCCGTCAAGGCATCCCGTTTGCGTTCGAGTTCAGCGATTCTCTGCTCAAGCTGTGCGATTTCCGCGTCATACTCTGCTTCGAGCTGCTCACGTTTTGCTTCGGTTGAGGGTCTTTCTCTCTCAAGCTGTGAAGTTTTCCGCAGTGCTTCAGCGAGTCTCAGCATCTCCCAGCCAAGAATATCATCGCTGGTCAGTTCCGGAGTCTTGGCCTTAGTCTCTGCCTTCTCTGCGCGTGAGTCTTTTGCCTGAGTCCTAGCAGGAGTATTCGTATTCTTTCTTGAGCGTCTAGTTCTTTTCTGTGCTGCCTCAGAAAATCCACTCGCACACACCACAGAGAACATCACCAACATCATTAACACTAAACCTTTACACTTCAACAAACGCATAAATCTACCTCCTAACGAATTTTCACGCATTATATCACCCGTACTATTTTGCTCTCTCCATAGCTCTAACAGCAAGGTCTACTGCGTCCCCTCTGGTCATATTCTCGTTGAGGGTTGGCAGAAAAACTTTCGCGTGTTCCCTGATTCTGGCAATGTCCCCCGAAGTCAGCAGCTCATCTATCCCGAAAAGTCCAGCTTCGTCATTCTCCGGCCACCTCATCGGCTCAAGCAGCCCGTACAGGTTCGACAACTGCACCGATCCGTAATATTTATGCTCGCTCGGAACGTCCACATACCTGCATAGCGACAAATCCACTCCCGCGTCAAGCAACGCCCGCTGAACACGGATAGCCTTCACTTCACGGGGCTGGACATCCCCCAACACAGAAAGTGCTGCCAAAGCTCCGGCGGCCTGTCCGGTCATCATGGTGATGGGCTGGAGTCTCAACGCTCCGGCTGTGAGTCTGGATGCAGAAATATTCTTCTCTGCGGCTATGAACCCGTCAACGTTTCGGGGTATCAGAATATCCAGAGGCACCTGAAAATTCCCCACAGGGTTACGCGAAATCATATACTCCTCCTTTTCGCCCATGTCCATATCAGAGTCAAATCTTGCGTGGTGCAGGTCCAGAGAGTAACGTCCGATTGCTATGGCATTGCTGAATTCGTGATTGTGATTGCCGTTCTGGTAGCTGAGGGAATTTCTGTAGAGTTCCTCAGAAGTCAGCGTATGTTCTGCGAGTATCCTGCGGGACTCTCTGACGTAGGGTATAGGCGGCATATGTCGGGCAATCTCCTGCCACTCTTCGGGGAGGTCTTGCGCGGCTTCAGGAAGTTCGTTGTATTCGTCTTCATCGACCGACCAGCTTTCACCGAGTTCGTTCTGCACGTAGTAGATGAAATGCAGAGTCTTGATGAGTGCATCACGTTCGAGTCTTGCGCGGACAATGGGATTCTCCAGATACTCCACAGGCAGACCGTACTTATCGCCCCAACGTGTTTGGCCGGGAAAATCATTCCCCCAGTTCACGGAAGTTTTTGTGCACTCATCCCACTGTCCGGACTCTGAGCTGAAGTTGCCCGACAAAAACGAGTCAGGCAGTCCCCGGTATGCGTTGTGTGTCGCGAAATTTAGGGGCTGTTCCACCGGATAACTCCCCTTGAAAGTTCCGCCGTCCTTCGTGACGTATTCCCTGTAGTTCAGCTTCGCAAAGTCATACCCGGGAAGTGGAGTGCTGGGCTTCAGGTATGAGGGAACTCCGTTCGGGTACTTGCGCATGATCGTAACCCAAGTGATGTCCTGAATCATTGCGTCATGGCTTACTGCTGGGGATATGCTGTTGCCTGTACGGTACTCTGCTCCAGTCATGGGGATAACATCACCGTATTCGCTTGCGTCAATGAGAATCTTGCAAGTTACGTTGATTTTGCCGTCTGGTGTCTGGATGATGACGCTGTTGACTCGTTTCCCTGAGGTCATATTTTCGGAGCTGACGGAGATAACTTCTTCTGTGCCTACACCGACAACGCGAGACCTGAAGAGAATATCCGGAGCATCTTCGCCGCGAGCCATGTCTGCGAGAATCCTGCTGCCGATTCTGGGCTCAAAGGCCTTATTCTGCGCGTCCCAGTAGCATGTAGTAATTGCTTTTCCGCGTGATGAGTAGTACTCCTCGACTCTCTCCATAAATTCACGGTACAGTCCGCTGGTTTGTCCGCTGAGGTCGTCCATAGTGGAGACACCTGAAGCTGTGGCTTGGCCTCCGAGCATGTTAGTGGGTTCGACTATCAGGACATTCATACCCATTTTTGCGGCCTGAATAGCTGCTGCGGTGCCTCCTGTGCCTCCTCCTGCGATGACGACATCATAGCCGTCACTGAGAGCCTGTGCGTGTGCTGGAATAGCAAGGGCAAGAATCAAGAAGCCCAGTACAAAAATTTTTCTGTACATGAATAAATCACCCCTATTGTTATAATGTATGTATCGTGAAAATTTTAGCATTATGGAGGCAGATTCACTTATGGCTGTTAATCTGGTTAAGGGGCAGAAAATAGACCTCACTAAAGGGAATCCCAACCTGTCGAAGATTCTTGTGGGCTTGGGCTGGGATGTGAAGAAATATGACGGCGGTTATGACTTCGACCTTGATGCTTCAGCTTTCCTCATCGGCGAGAACGGAAAAGTCCCCAGTGACTCGGATTTCATTTTCTACCACAACTTGCGGCACTCTTCCGGAGCAGTTGAACACACCGGCGACAACAGAACTGGTGCAGGTGAAGGAGATGATGAAGTTATCCGCGTGAACCTGAGAAAGATTCCGGAGAACATAGACAGAGTAGCTTTCACGGTAACTATCTATGAGGCTGAAGAGCGCAGGCAGAATTTTGGGCAGGTCTCGAACGCATACATAAGGATCCTTGACGAGATTAGCGGCGAAGAATTGGTACACTATGATTTGGGTGAAGACTTTTCGATTGAGACGGCGTTAGTGGTCGGTGAACTGTACAGGTATTCCGGAGAGTGGAAGTTTAGCGCGATAGGTTCGGGGTTCAAGGGCGGATTGAGGGCGTTGTGCCTGAACTACGGTGTGGAAGTGTAGCAGTGTGCAGCCCATCACGTAGCAGTGTGTAGCCCATCACGTAGCAGTGTGTAGCTCATCACGTAGCAGTGTGTGCAGCCCATCACGTAGCAGTGTGTGCAGCCCATCACGTAGCAGTGTGTGCAGCTCATCACGTAGCAGTGTGCAGCTCATCACGTAGCAGTGTGTAGCCCATCACGTAGCAGTGTGTGCAGCTCATCACGTAGCAGTGTGCAGCTCATCACGTAGCAGTGTGTAGCCCATCACGTAGCAGTGTGTAGCCCATCACGTAGCAGTGTGTACCAGTGTATGCAGCATTAGACACAAAAAAATATCCCCCGCATCTTCGCAGGGGATTTCGTTTCCTCAGGTTAGTCCCTTTGTTTCCCGAACAGACGAAGAAGATACAGGAAGATATTCACAAAGTCTAGATACAGTGCCAACGCTCCGAGTACCGCAACTTTCCCGGTCATGTTCTCGTCTCTGGAGTCCACACTCCCAGAAAGT
This sequence comes from Synergistaceae bacterium, assembly GCA_017455085.1. The sequence goes on along the minus strand of JAFTBT010000059.1, from coordinate 20,677 downwards.
GCCTTGATCTTGGCCGTGTCCCAAGCTGTCAATCCCAAGAATATTATTATCCCGAATATGCTGATATACATCTCCATTGCTGAAGACCTCATGAACAGATTAATCACCATCGCGATTATCAGCCCGAACAGTCCCATACGCAAAAAACTTCCCATGCTCGTCAAGTCCCTCTGCGTGTACAGGCCGTATATGCTCATTGCTCCAAACATCCCCGCAGTCGACAGAAACGCTTTCGAGACGGACTCCCCCGTATATACCAGCAACACACTCGAACACAGCAAGCCGTTCAGTATGCTGTAGACGAAGAATATATTTCTCGCTGTGCCTGCCGAGATTTTTGTGATGCCAGCACTCAGCCAGATCACTAAACCGATCTCCGCGACCGCAATAATTATCATGGGTGCTCTCGACGAATACAGCAAGTTAATCATGAAGGGGCTTGAGGCTGTGAGATATGCAGCTAATGCTGTGAGGATTAACCCCATCGCCATAAACTGGTACACTTTCCTGAAAATAGCATTGACTGTTTCGAGGCTGTCAACTCCAGCAGAATATGGAGCGTAGTTTTCGAACTGTGCCATAAACAATAACATCCTTTCGTTCTGAAGTAAGATATGCACTATAATACAACATTGCTCACAAAAATTTTACAATGAAGGTGATTTATTTTGCCCGCTAAGAAAACAGAAATGACCAGAAGCGGATATGAACGTCTCAGGGAAGAACTCACGAACTTACGCACAGTAAAACGTCAGGAGATAGCTCACCAGCTTGAGGAGGCCAGAGCTTTCGGAGACCTCAGCGAAAATGCAGAGTACGCCGCCGCAAAAGAAGAACAGGCCAAACTTGAGGACAGAATCTTCGAGCTTGAGGGTATCTTGAGCAATGTTACAGTCATTGACGCCGACAAACTCGACACCACACGCGCAGGAGTCGGACTCAGAATCACCCTTGAGGACTTGGCCATAGCAGGAAAGACTTTCACGTACGACCTTGTAGGCTCTGAAGAACTCTCCGGAGCTGCGGTATCTTCCGATGGGATTCAGAGAATCTCACAGAAAAGTCCGGTGGGTCAGGCAATTTCGGGACATCTTGTCGGGGATGAGGTGCTAGTGAAGATTCCCAGAGGCACACGAAAACTCAGAATCGTATCCATTGCGAAATGACACACTACCCAGAACTCTTGGCCGGAATGATTCACGGCAGGCACAAGTGGCTGGTTACTGGAGCGGCTGGATTCATAGGCTCTCACCTGACGGAAGCATTGTTGTCGCTTGGGCAGGAAGTTACAGGCCTCGATGACTTGAGCAGAGGCAGACGCGAAAATATCTCTGCTGCTATGGCTGAATGTGACTCTTTCGTGTTCATTGAGGGCAGTATTGAGGACATAGACACATGCCGCTTGGCCGTGAAGGGATGCGAGTACGTTCTGCACCATGCTGCTCTTGCTTCAGTGCCGGAGTCTCTTGCTGACCCTGTGAGGTATCACGCCGTCAACGTGTCGGGATTCGTGAATATCCTTCAGGCATCACGGGAGTATCATGTCAAACGGGTAGTATATGCCTCGACAAGTGCAGTATACGGAGATGACCAGATCATGCCCAAAACAGAAAGCATCATCGGAAAATCTCTGTCTCCTTACGCAATGACAAAGTACATCAACGAAATATATGCGGAGTTTTTCACGAGAGTATACGGTCTCGAATGCACAGGCCTTCGGTATTTCAACATCTTCGGAGCGAGGCAAGACCCCAATGGTGCATATGCAGCAGTGATCCCTAGATGGAAGGAAGCCGTAAAGTCTGGCAATATACCCGTAATTTTCGGAGACGGCACACAGTCCAGAGATTTCTGCGCAGTTCAGAACGTAGTACAGGCGAATATTCTTGCGGCTATGAATCCCAAAGCATCCGGCCAAGTCTTCAACATAGGCTGCGGAGTCAGTACAAGCCTCAACGAATTACTGGAGAAAATATACTCCGTGTTTGCTCCTGATTCTGAAGTCAGGTGCGTACATGAAGCTCCCAGAGACGGCGATATACTTTTTTCATCAGCGTCAATCACACTTGCTGAAAATGTGTTGAAATTCAAGCCGCTGATATACCTTGAGGAGGGTTTGAAGATACTGAATGAATATGACAATCAGGCCTAGACGTTTACGCATAACTCAGGCGATACGCGACATGACATGTGAGACCAGATTATCCCCGTCAATGTTCGTGTATCCGGTATTCGTCCGTGAAGGGCATAACATCATCGAGGACATCCCAGCCATGCCCGGACAGAGACGCTACAGCCCCGACACATTGCCCCGCATTCTTGAGGCAGCTATGAACGCGAAAATTGGTGCGGTTCTGCTCTTCGGGATACCTGAACACAAGGACGAGTGCGGCTCTCAGGCATACGCTGAAAACGGCGTGATACAGCAGGCTATTCACACGGCCAAGCGAGAATTTCCGGAGCTGACTCTGATCGGCGACGTATGTATGTGCGAGTACACTTCACACGGACACTGCGGGATACTTGACGGTGAACGAGTCGACAATGACGCAACGCTTGAGTCTCTGGCGAAAATTGCTCTCTCTCAGGCACAGGCAGGCGCGGACATCGTAGCACCTTCCGACATGATGGACGGACACACACAGGCTATCCGTGAGGCTCTGGACTCTCAGGGCATGACCGACACGCTGATATTCTCGTACGCGGTGAAGTATGCCAGTGCGTTTTACGGTCCGTTTCGTGAGGCAGCGGGGTCTGCTCCAGCTTTCGGGGACAGGAAAACTTACCAGATGGATCCGAGAAATTCACGTGAGGCCATAAAAGAGTCTCTGCTGGAGATTCAGGAAGGCGCAGATATGATTATGGTGAAGCCTGGCCTGCCGTATCTGGACGTGTTGAGCGCGGTGAAGAGGGCTGTGAATGTTCCTGTAGGGTCTTACTGCGTGAGCGGAGAGTACTCGATGATTAAGGCTGCTGCATCTCACGGGTGGCTTGACGAGAAAAGAGCTGTGCTTGAGGCGGCGACATCACAGGCAAGAGCTGGAGCGGATATTATCATCACGTATTATGCTTTGGACTTGGCCGAGTGGCTTCGAGCGTAGAGACTGACTCACTGCGAAAAAATTACCCCTGTCAACAACGGCAGGGGCTTTGTTATGTCTGTTTACAATGTCTGTGTGGTTGTTTACTACTGTTGCACAAGAACACTGTTACTGCACAAAAATACTGCTACTGCGCCAACACACTCATCAATGAACGCGCATTCTGGTGTGCCTGTGAAAGCATAGAGTTCCCCGTCTGGTTGAGTATCTGGAACTTCACGAACTCTATGTATTCCCGCGCCATGTCAGCGTCCTTGATTCTGCTCTCTGATGCCTGAAGCTGTAGGCTGGCCTGCTGGAGGCTGTTTGCGTTATGCTCAAGCTCATTCTGATACGCACCTACACGTGAACGCTGAACACTCACCGTGTGAATCGCCGCATCCAGAATCGTGATGGACTTGGCCGCATTTTTCTGCGTGAGTACGTCCACTTTGTTGAGGCTGAGTGCTTCCGAAGTCATGTCGCCGATATTGATGTAGATCTCTTCACCGTCGCTCTGTCCCACCTGAAATGAAGTACTCCTGTCCTGAATGTGCAGGGTCGTCGTGTAATAGCCCTCCTCGCTGCTGAGAATGTAGCGTCTCGTGCCTTCGTCCCAGTGAGCTTTGACGTTGGCCATCGAGTCGAATTCTATGCTTGCGTTTTCACCGAACACCCCGTAAAGCACATTACCTGCTGCGTCTATGTTGCTGGCTATGACTTTCCCATTATGTGCATCATACACTGAGGCAGTAAATGTATTCTCTTCGGCATCCTGAATCACGTTGAAGCCGAGCGCGTTGGTCAAGTCCTGATTCTCTGACGCGATAGTGAGTCTTCCTGCGTTGCCTGCCACTGCCGAACGAACTACTAGAGTCCCTTCGACTGTCTCGAAGCCCTGAGAAGCTGCCTTGCCTGTCTTCACGAACGTAACAAAATTTTCGTGGTTGTCGGTGTATTCAGACTGCCCAAGCCCGAAAGCTATTGCGTCATTGAGTTTTGCCCTGATGTTCTCGATCGTGTCATTGGCGTAGAGTACGACCTCTGCACTTTTTCCGTTGCCCTGACTGATCGTGAGGGTCTGCGGCTCTTTCACGAGAAACACTCCGCTCGCGTCATAGAACTGCGGAATATCCTCGAGGGTAACATCAGGACTCCCGAAGTATCCCACATCGTTATACGGTGCGTTGCTGGTATTTCCGTTCCTGCCTCCGCCCTCACCGCGACCGATGGATTTTTCTGCGCCGTTCTCCGTGTCGATCCAGCCCGACAGTGTGAGTTCAGCACCGGAATTGATTCTAATCACTCCGCTGTTTGAGCCTGCACCTCCTCCGATAGCAGCAGAGCCTTCACCGCCCGTTGCAGTAATTTTCCCGCCGTTGATGGTGATTCTGTCCACGCTGTTTATGCCGCTGGGAGAGTCTGCACCGCTCCCGATTCCTGCGCCTCCACCTGATGCGGTGATATTTCCGCCGTTGATGGTGATATTCACGTGAGCTCCTGCTTCATCGTCTGAGTACCCCGAACCTCCGCCGATACCTGCGCCGTCACCTTCGCTTGAGGCCGTGATAGTTCCGCCGTTGATGGTGATTGCTCCGACACTGTAGCCGAAATTGTCGCTGTCCGAATGTCCGGAGCCTCCTATGCCTGCGCCTCCGCCCATACCTGAAGCCGTTAATGTGCCTTCTTCTAAGCCTTTGCCTCCTATGCTGTTGATCTCCAGTGCAGCTTTCGGGCCGTCATTGAGTGAGTTGCGGACATCAATAGCTGCTGATTCTGAGCCTCCGCCGGTGAGTGTGTTTTCTCCGTCAAGCACTAACTTCACTTCCGAGCCGGTAATCTCCAAAGCACTGCCGTCATCTGCTGCAATATTTACGTTCGTGAGCTTGATGGTGGCTACGACTCCTTGATGCACTACGATTCTGTTTCCGGTCTCTGTTCCGTCAGCGTCACCGACTATGCTGTAGTTTCCGCTGCCCGTGATCGTAAGCACCCCGTCAACGAACTCCCAGCCTTTTCCGGAAGTTTCGCCTGATGTAGTTTCTCCTGTAGTGATGTCAATCTCGTAGTCGTAAATCGTAGCGTCTCTGACTGGCTGAATCTTCTCGGTGGTGAATATCGCGCTCTTCTGCACCTCACCCTGCCCTGCCTTTGCTTTAACGTCTATCCTGTAATTTCCCTCAAGGCGTTTTTTCTGTCCGAACTCGTCAATCATAGTTACTGCGCCCGAAACTTTGAGCTTTGTGGTGGTTTTGTCCGAAGCCCATATAGCTGACGAACTCCCATCAAGCAGCCTTTTTCCGTTGAATGTGGTGTTGCTTGCGAAGTTGTCGATGCTTTTCCTGAGTTCCTCGATTTCGAGCTGGATATAGTTTCTGTCTTGAGCGGTGAGAGTGTCATTTGCTGCCTGCACAGAAAGTTCACGCATACGGTGAAGGGTAGTGTTGATCTGTTCGAGTCCGCCTTCTGCTGTCTGGAGCAGACTGATCCCGTCCTGAGTATTGCGTATAGCTCTGTCGACTCCTACGACCTGAGCAGAAATACTGGAGCTTATCGCGAATCCTGCTGCGTCATCCGAAGCATTAGCTGCCCTGAGACCTGTGGAGAGTGCGCGTGTAGTTTTCTCGAGGGCTTTATTCGTAGACGAGAGGAGATTGTAAGTCATGTTCACAGTGTTGTTACTGCCTATCATCATGATAGAAAAATCCGCCTCCTGCATTAAAGATTATGGGAATCCTTAATCATTTTCGGCGGACATACAGAATATTTTTACTGGCCTGATATTTTGCTACATACCGAATACCTTTTTTGCTCTGGCCATGTTTGCGCGTATCTTCACTCCGAACGGGCAGCGTCTCTCACACAGTCCACATGCTACACATTCACCTGCATGGTGTTCGAGTACAGCGTAATGCTCCCTGACGGTTTCGGGTACTGTTTCGTTGCCACTGGCTAGTGCGAGGTTCAGGAACTTCGTGACGCTGGCGATGTCGATTTTCTTCGGGCATGGTTCGCAGTGTGAGCAATACATGCAGTGTCCCTCCCAGCTGATTTTTGGGAATGAGGCTAGTGCTAGTGCGTAGTCCCGTTCACTCTCCGGAGCATCCTCGTATGCTAGAGATTCTTCGAGCTGTTCGACACTGTGAGCCCCGGCCAAGATACACGACACAGCAGGACGACTCAACGCGTAGGCTATGCACTGATTCACGGTCAATGCAGCTCCAGCAGGGGACAGATCCGCATTGAGCAGGTCTCCGCCTCCGAAACACTTCATCACTGTGATTCCGACTCCCAGACGCTGGCAGGTCTCGTAGAGTTTTTCGCGTTCGGGGTCCATGTTTGTGAGGTGATTGGCGTAATTTTCGTCAGCCCAGAGGTCTTCAACGTCCTCACTTGCTGGCTGAAGGTCATAGCACGGGTTGACGCTGAACATCAACACCTCGATAGCTCCACTCTCGACGGCCTTTAGTGCAACTTGCGGATTGTGGCTGCTGAGTCCGACATGCCGAATCTTTCCGGAAGCCTTGAGTTCGCGTGCGTAGTCTAGTATTCCGTTGTTGATGATGGTGTCCCAGTCGCTGAGAGCATCGCAGTAGTGAATCATGCCCACGTCAATGCACTCAACCCCAAGCCGCCGCAAAGAATCCTCAAAAGCTGCTTTGACTTCGGGAAGTTCACGGGAGCGGAGATATTGGCCGTCCTTCCACACTGACGAAATGTGAGACTGGATGATGAATTTTTCTCTGCGGCCGTGAAGAGCTTTTCCGATTGCTGAGCGTAATTCCGGGTCAGGTGAGTAGAGATCGAAGTAGTTGATGCCGTTTTCTTCGGCCAAGTCAAATAACTTTGCGCACATGGTGTAGTTGTCCTCGACCATGCCTTCGCAGCCTAAAGCTATTTCGCTGATGGTTAGGCCGGTGTTGCCGAGTGGTCTGTATTGCATGAAATTATCCCCCTCATGGAAATTTTGAGGGAGATTATATCGCCTTCAACAGCAGATTAATCAAACAATCACGATAATAATGCGTGTATACCTCATGAATTTTCTCAAACAGTGCAGGTAAACAATGAAGAGCATGAAGAAAATGCGTGTTATAATCAGCAAAATTTTTCTGGCAGGGAAGAGCATAATCTGACCTGTAAGAAGGAGGGTAAAACATTATGACCAATCCAATTTACGACCCAAAATCACCACATGCAGACGAGTTCATCAATCACAACGAGATTCTTGACACGCTGATTTATGCAGAAGCACACAAGAATGACTACGCGCTGATCGACTCCCTGCTCGAAAAGGCTCGCCCAAAGTTCAACGAAAAGGGCTGCACATGTTCCGGACTGACTCACCGTGAAGCATCGGTATTGCTTGCGTGTGAAGACCCCGAAGTCATCAAGCGCATCTACGCCACCGCCGCAGAGATCAAGCAGGCATTTTACGGCAACAGAATAGTGCTGTTTGCTCCGCTGTACCTGTCGAATTACTGCATCAACGGCTGCCTGTACTGCCCGTACCACACCAAGAACAAGACCATAGCCCGCAAGAAACTCACTCAGGAAGAAATCAGGGCTGAGGTTATCGCATTGCAGGACATGGGGCATAAACGCCTAGCCATCGAGGCAGGAGAAGACCCCGTGAATAATCCAATCGAGTATATTCTTGAGAGCATAGAGACGATTTACAGCGTCCACCACAAGAACGGAGATATACGCCGCGTGAACGTGAACATTGCCGCAACGACAGTAGAGAATTTACGCAAGCTCAAAGACGCAGGAATCGAGACATATATACTCTTTCAGGAGACGTACAACCGCAAAAGCTACGAGTACCTTCACCCGACCGGCCCTAAGCATGATTACGCCTACCACACCGAAGCTCACGACCGCGCCCAGCAAGCAGGCATAGACGACGTAGGTTTAGGGGTGCTGTTCGGACTCGAAGGCTACAAGTACGAGTTTGCAGGATTGCTCATGCACGCGGAACACCTAGAGGCAGTTTTCGGTGTGGGGCCTCACACGATAAGTGTACCCAGAGTGAAACCAGCTGACGACATTAATCCGGATGAGTTCAACAACGCGATACCTGACGAGATTTTCACGAAGATAGCCGCATGTATCAGGGTAGCAGTTCCGTACACAGGGATGATAATTTCCACGCGTGAGAGCGAAAAAGTCAGGGCAAAGATGCTTGAGGTTGGTATTTCGCAGATTTCTGGAGCATCACGTACTTCAGTCGGAGGCTACACGGAAGCAGAGAGGCCGCACGATACGGAGCAGTTTGACGTTTCGGACCAGAGGACGCTTGACGAAGTTGTGCGGTGGCTGATGGAGCAGGAGCATATTCCGTCATTCTGTACGGCGTGTTACAGGGCGGGCAGGACCGGAGATAGATTCATGGCGTTGTGCAAGAGCGGGCAGATTCTGAACTGCTGCCACCCGAATGCGCTGATGACGTTGACGGAGTATCTGGAGGACTATGCATTACCGGAGACTAAGAGGATCGGATACGCGATGATAGACCGTGAGCTTGAGAGGATACCGCGTGAAAATGTGAGGGAGATTGCGCGGAAGAATATAGAGGCCATGAAGAATGGGAACGCACGGGATTTCAGGTTCTAGCCTGAACGATACTCCTTCAGGTGAGAGAGTACACATAGCGTTTTTCGGACTGAGGAATGCAGGAAAATCGAGTCTTGTGAACGCAGTAACCGGTCAGGACTTGGCCGTAGTGTCTGACGTGAAAGGAACGACGACCGACCCAGTGCGGAAGGCGATGGAGCTTTTGCCGTTGGGGCCTGTGGTGATTGTGGACACGCCCGGGCTGGACGATGAGGGTACACTCGGAGAACTGAGAGTGAAAAGAGCGTTGCAGGTGTTGGGGAACTGTGACGTGGGTGTGTTGGTGCATGATGCGACACAGGAATTTGCGCAGGCAGAGCGTGAACTTCTTGATGCATTCGAGGCCAGAAAGCTGCCGTATGTTATCGCGCACAACAAAGCGGATCTGCTTGCCTTAGATAGGGGGCGGGGGGGCGGGGTTGCCGTGAACGGAGTGAGCGGCACTTTAGATAGTGTTAGCGCAAACTCTTATGAAAACGTTGACACATACCCTAAACCTGCCGATGCATTCACAGCGTCCACACCTTCCAGAGCAAACATCAGCCCCCAGTCTGAACCTGCTGATGCACTCACAGCGTTCACACCTGCCAGCGAAAACGAAAACATCAGCACACGCCCTCACTCTATCCTTGTCAGCGCACTCACTGGCAAAAACATCAATGCCCTCAAAGAACACATAGCCTCCCTCGCTAAACACAAAGCCTATCCGGAAAAAAGACTCGTTGCTGATTTGCTGACTCAGGGCGATATCGTGATTCTGGTCGTCCCCATCGACAAAGCCGCTCCAAAAGGCCGACTCATCCTCCCGCAGCAACAAACTATCCGCGATATTCTCGACTCTGGCTGTTCTGCGCTAGTGTGTCAGGAAAACGAACTATCCCACATTCTCGCCTCACTCACTCAACAGCCCAGAATCGTAATCACTGACTCTCAGGTCTTCGCAAAAGTTGACGCTATAGTCCCCAAAAACATACCCATTACTTCGTTCTCTATACTCTTCGCTCGCTACAAAGGAGACCTAAAGACTCTCGTGCATGGCGCAGAAAAACTAGCCTCACTTCATGACGGAGACAGAGTATTAATATCCGAAGGCTGCACACATCACAGGCAATGCGGCGACATCGGCACACAAAAACTCCCCGCATGGATCCGCAAGTACTCTCACGCAAACCCTGAGTTCTCCTTCACTTCCGGAGGAGAGTTCCCAGACACACAGACCCTCAAAAATTACTCGCTTATCGTCCACTGCGGAGGCTGTATGCTCAACCAGCAGGAAATGACCTCTCGCCTCGAACGAGCAATTTCTGCCGGAGTACCCATCGTGAATTACGGTGTCGCCATCGCACAAATGCACGGAATACTTCAGCGGAGTCTAGAGCCTTTCTCTCGTGAACTATGAACACCGGACGTAACTTCATCAGGCTTCTTCGTGAACTGTTCGTATTCTTCCCCGTCAAGCTGCCCGTAGTAATTTCCCTGATACTATTTTGTGCGGCGATAAACACAGCTCCGTCAGTCTTCATCCAGAAAATCATTGCACTTATCGAGCTTTCTGACTCCTCGTGGGAAATCGTGAGCGTCAACGTGATTCACCTTCTGGGAATCTTGGGAGGTTGCTATGTTTTCTCATTGATAGGTGCGGTGCTTGTCGGACAGTTAGGCGCGGAGATTACGCAGGGAGTCTTGATGCGTTTCCGGTGCAGGATGTTCGACAAAATGCAGAGCCTCCCCGTGAAGTTCTTCGACTCCAATCCACATGGCGACATCATGAGCAGATACACTAATGACGTTGACTCTCTCCGGCAGATGGTTTCGCAGGCATTGCCCCAAATGCTCACAGCTACAGTAACAGTGATAGCCATTCTCGGAATCATGCTGTATTTCTCGTTGTGGCTGACGCTCGTGACGCTGGGGGGAATATTCGTGATGTTTGTGGTCACGAAGAAAGTCGGAGGCAGATCAGCGCATAACTTCAGGGCTCAGCAGAAAAATACGGGACTCCTTGAGGCATACACTGAGGAGATGCTGAACGGTCAGAAAGTTGTGAAGGTCTTTTGTCGTGAACGTGAGAGCATTGACGGATTCGAACGCCTCAACACCGAACTATTCGCCGAAGCTGAGAAAGCAAACAAGCGCGCAAACACTCTTGGCCCGATCCTCAACAACATAGGCAATATTTTGTACGTGGTGACTGCTCTGGCTGGAGGCATACTGATTCTTTCCGGAGCGCATAACGTGAGCTTTTCGGGTCTGCCTATGAGCATAAGTGTAGCTATTCCCTTCCTGAACATGACGAAGCAATTCGCCATGAACATCAACCAGCTATCCATGCACCTCAACGCAATAGTCTTAGGCCTTGCAGGAACAGGCAGGATTTTCGTGCTGATAGATTCCGAACCGGAAGAGGACTCCGGAAAAATTGTGCTTGATGATTCTTCAGCAGGGAGCATAGATTTTCGGCATGTGGATTTCTCGTACACAAGGGGCGTGCAAGTTCTTCGGGATATTACTCTCACGGCCAAGCCCGGACAGAAAACCGCTCTTGTCGGCTCAACCGGTGCAGGCAAAACCACGATTGCGAATCTCATCCCACGATTCTATGACGTTCAGGCTGGAGGGATATTCTATGACGGCGGGAACATTTCCGGATTCGTGAAGGCATCTCTGCGCAGGAAGCTGGGAATAGTTTTGCAGGATACGAGTCTTTTCACAGCAACAGTCCTCGAAAATATACGCTATGGGAATCTTGACGCTACTGATGAAGACTGCATAGCTGCTGCGAAGTTGTCGGGGGCTGATGAATTTATCACGAGGCTTCCAGAAGGCTACAACACTATGCTCACTGGAGGCGGGGCGAATCTGAGTCAGGGACAACGTCAGCTTTTGGCGATAGCTCGTGCGGCGGCGGCGAACCCTGAGGTGATGATTCTGGATGAGGCTACAAGCTCCATAGATACCCGCACAGAAGCACTTGTGCAGAAAGGTATGGAGGCTCTCATGAAGGGAAGAACTGTGTTTGTGATAGCGCATAGGCTTTCTACGGTGAGAAATTCTGACTTGATTCTGGTGATGGAACACGGACAGATCATAGAGCGCGGTACACATGAAGAGCTTATGACTCATAAGGGACAGTATTATCGGCTATACACTGGAGCGTTTGAGCTGACATGATGCAGTTCACGGATATGTGCCGGATGTTTGTGCTGACATGATGCAGTTCACAGATTATTCACGATAGACTTTTAGCTGTCATAACTTTACCCACAAGAAGGAGTGTTAATGTGATGGATATACTTGACGGATTTGCTGAACTTGACGAAATCGCTGTACTCAAGGCAAAACTTGAGGAGGTTACACGCGAACGTGATGAGCTCAGGGCTAAACTTGATCAGTTCGAGAAAACTTACGGCGTTACCGGCGCAATAGAGGACTGGTTTGAACGGGGATTCTATTAGGGCATAAATGGAGGTGGATTTTTATGGACTGCAAGATAAAAATTTTGTGGGATGATGAGGCTAAAGTCTGGATTGCTACAAGTAATGACATAAAAGGCCTTGTGCTTGAGTCTGGATCGTTTGATGCATTGATTGTCAGAGTTAAGTATGCTGTTGAAGATTTGTTGTCATTCGAAGAAAACAAACCTGACTATTGCGATCTGAGTTTCATAACGGAAAGACGGGACAGGGTATTAATCAGTGGCGGAATTTGAGAAGAGGTTACGCAAGATTCTGGTGGAACACGGCTGCTTTTTTGTCAGGCACGGTAAAGGAGATCATGATATATGGCATAGTCCTATTGTGAACCGCAATTTTGTTGTAGACGGCGAAATCACCTCACGCCATTCTGCCAACGGAGTACTCAAAGAAGCAGGAATACCATACAGATTCAGATAGGAGCATAATCCTTTGCAGGAATCACTGTTCACTACACCCAATGATGAGCCTTTAGCCGCAAGAGTCCGCCCCCAATCCCTCAACGACTTCGCCGGACAAACTCACCTCATCGCTCCAGGCCAAATCCTCCGCAGAATCATCGACAGCGACAAAATCCCCTCCATGATCTTCTGGGGGCCTCCAGGCGTCGGAAAAACTACCCTCGCAAGCATCATCGCACGACACACTCACGCACAGTTCATCAACTTTTCGGCAGTCACAAGCGGCATAAAAGAAATCCGTGAAGTCATGAAGCAGGCAGACACCAACCGCAATTTCGGTGAACGCACTATACTATTTGTTGACGAGTTCCACCGCTTCAACAAGGCTCAGCAGGACGCATTTTTGCCCTTTGTGGAGAAAGGCAGCATAATCCTGATCGGAGCTACTACGGAAAATCCATCGTTCGAGATCAACGGCGCATTGCTCTCACGCTGTAAAGTCTTCGTGCTTAAGCCCCTAAGCGTTGATGACATCACTGGCCTTCTCCGTAGGGCATTAGCTTTTCTTGACGGCAATATCTCCATTAGTGATGACATACTCCGGGCTATAGCTGCATTCTCAAACGGTGATGCAAGATCCGCGCTCTCACTGCTTGAAATGGCCGCCGCTAACTCTGATGGAGAAATCACTCCCGAAATCCTTAGCATGTGTACATCCAGAAAGTCATTACTTTACGACAAAAACGGCGAAGAACACTACAACCTCATATCTGCCCTCCACAAGTCCATGCGCAACTCCGATCCCGATGCTGCTGTGTACTGGCTCGCAAGAATGCTCGAGTCCGGTGAAGACCCCCTGTATATCGCGCGGCGTGTGGTGAGATTCGCTAGTGAGGACGTTGGACTCGCAGAACCAGGCGCGCTGAGTATGGCTGTAGCTGCGTATCAGGCCTGCCACTTTTTGGGGATGCCCGAGTGTTCCGTACACCTGACCCAAGCCGTAATACACATGTCCATCGCCCCGAAGAGCAACGCCCTAGATGTCGCGTACAATGCCGCGAAAAAGGACGCTCTGGAGACTCTCGCTGAGCCTGTGCCGCTGAACATACGCAATGCTCCGACAAGACTCATGCGTGAACTGGAGTACGGGAAGGGATATCAATATGCTCACGACTACGAGGAGAGACTCACTGCTATGGAGTGCCTGCCGGAGAATCTACAGGGACATGAATACTACTTGCCTACAGAACAGGGAAGTGAATCGCGCTACAAGAAACGACTCGAGAGCATAAAGTCATGGAAGGCTGAACACAAAAAATCTCCCCCGCAGTAATTCTCAAGGGAGACTCCAAAAAATTCTGTCCGCTAGAAAATCTGACGCTTGGCACGTTCGGCTTCGGCGGCTTTGTCGTCAGGAGGATACCACCCGGGCTCGGAGATCACTATTCCGCACTGTTCACCAGGCGCAAAAATTACCCTGTGAGGTGTCTGAATCTTCACGAGCTGTTCTCCCACAGGCACAAGGTATTCCGTCCTGTCCGTCAAGAATATACGTTTCTCGATGTGGGTGATATACCCCTCGTTTTTCGTGAGGCGTATTGCGTTTGGGCGAGTAGCTATCACCATCTCAGCACCTGCATTTTCCGGCACGGCCAAGTCTATGGATTGAGTCTCGTCTCCTTTCGGGAACACATGCCCGTCCTTCACAGCTACGTTGATGAACGTCGACTCTCCCAAAAAGTTATGCACAAACCGTGAATTAGGCTTCCTATAGAGATTTTCGGGGGTGTCTATCTGCATGATTTTGCCCATGTCGCAAACCATCATCCTGTCAGAAATCGCCATAGCCTCAGACTGGTCATGCGTCACGAAAATTATCGTGAAACCGAACTGTCTCTGCAGCTCCTTGATCTCGAATCGCATGGTCTCGCGTAATTTCGGATCCAGGTTGCTCAACGGCTCATCAAGCAGCATAACTTTCGGATTCGTAACTATTGCGCGGGCTAGGGCTATTCTCTGCTGTTGACCTCCGGAGAGTTCTGCGGGGTAGAGTTTTTCCAGCCCGTCGAGTGAGCAGTGTTTGAGGGCTTCCTTTACGCGTGAGGCTATTTCTGATTTTGCGACCTTCCGAATCTTCAGGGGAAAAGCTACGTTGTCGAAGATATTCATGTGCGGCCACACAGCGAACGCCTGAAACACCATGCCCAAATCGCGCTCTTCAGGAGGTATGTAGAGATTCTTGGCACTGCTTGAGACCAATCGACCGCATAACTCTATTTCACCTTCCGATAAATCCTCAAAGCCCGCAATCATTCGTAATGTAGTAGTCTTTCCGCAGCCAGAAGGCCCCAAGAACGAGAAGCATTCACCTTCCTGAATCTCTAGGTTGAAGTCGTCCACTGCCGTAACAGTTCCCATTGTGCGAGTCGTGAAGCGTTTGGTGACGTGACGCAAAACTACCTGATTCATATTTACGCCCCCTTCCTGAGTGTAAAGTCCATCGCCGAAACGTGATTAGCCGTCCCCACACCATGAGCGCAAAAATCAGAACGTAGCATGTCCACGCTAAAAGCATATCCACAGCAAAAATTCTTCATGTCTACGCCCCCTTCCTGTCCTTCGTGATCCACGTAACTATCGCGTTGCAGATGATGATTATCACGATAGCTACCGATGCCAACGCCGCAGCCTGTGGAATCATTCCCGCGTCACGCAGAGCAAAAATCTGTACCCCAAGTGTCCGGCTGTATGGCCCATAGAGCAGAATCGATGTCGTAAGCTCACGCATTGCAGGCAAGAATATCAGGAAGAACCCCGACACCATTGCAGGCTTGATCAATGGCAACGTAATATCCCGAAGTGACTCGGTGTGTGTAGCTCCGCAAGCCCTCGATGCCTCCTCAAGCGATGAGTTCACCTGCTGAAGTGATGCACTCGCGCTCTTCATGGAGAACGACAAATAACGTGCCATGTACGCAACAAGTATTATCCAGATGGTGTTATAGAGAGTCACTCCGAAAATAGCTCCAGACCACGCAAGAATCACCCCTATTGCCAAAACTGTACCCGGTATCGAGTAGGGCAGTATCGAGAGAATCTCCAGCACGTTCCTTCCTCTGGGGCGTATCCTGTTAATCACGTAGGCTATCATCACTCCCAAGAACATACACACGACTCCGGCAGTTACCGACAGGAATAACGAGTTACGTATAGAGTCCATAGTTGCAGGAGACGCAAATACTTTCTGGTAGTTGCTGAGGGAGAAATTTTTCCACACTAAGGGCAATCCGTAAGCCTTCACCAGCGCAACAAGGAATATCATCACCAGCGGCACAACTACTATCACCAGCAGAGTCAGACATGCCAAGAACAACAACGGGTATTTTGCGCCACGTAGCTTTATGAGAGTCGGACGCATGGATTTTCCCTTGATGATGTCGTAGCTTCCAGAACTCAGCACATATTTTTGCAGCACCAACGCCGCAGCTACTACTGCCACCAGCAGAATCGATAACGCCGTCCCCTGACGAATACCCTCAAAGCTCCCTCCACTGCGATTTATCAGCGCGTATATCATCGTAGGAAGTGTAAATATATTCTTCGAGAATCCCAGTATGGACGGCACTCCGAAATGTGCTAATGACGAAATCAGAATCAGTAACGCTCCGGCAGAGATAGCTGGCTTCACCAGAGGCAGAGTGATTTTCCAGATGACTTGCGACTGTTTTGCTCCGGCGATTCTTGCTGACTCCTCAAGTGTCGGATCCATACGCTCCAGTGCGCTCACCACCTGCATGAACACGAACGGGAAATAGTACGAGCATTCCACGAAGATTATTCCGCCAAGAGAGTTTATGTTTACGGGAGGCCTCCGAAGGTGAAATGTACTCATTAGCCACCGGTTGATGTAGCCTGCTCTTCCCGAAAACAGCAAGTCCCACGCCATAGCTCCGAAGAACGGCGGGAACATGTACGGTATCGTGAACAGTGCACGCATGAATCCTTTTGCGGGTATATCGCTCCGGCCAAGAAGCCACGCGTAGAACAGCCCCATAATCGTCCCGAAGACAGTAACAGCTACGGCGATGATTATTGTGTTGCCCATAGCCTTGAGGTTTTCCTTGTCGAAGATTACTGACGTGAAGAGTGTAAGGTCAAATTTGCCCTGATAGAAAAACGCGTTGTAGATGATCATGAAGATCGGTATCACGACTATCACCGCAAGCAGCACGAAGCTCAACAGTGTCATTATCCCGTCAAGCCCTAAACGTTTGCCCTCCATTGCGGCCAAGTCTGAATTACTCCTGCGCTTGAACATGTCTAGTTACGCCTCCTTTGCGTCGTAGAAAACCGGATTGATGAAGCTCAGCCCGATATCTGCACCTTCGGAAATTTTCCCTGCTCCCTCGTCAAAAGTGCTGCGTTGGACTCTGACTTCCTGACCGCCGAAATCCACGAACATGTTGTATTCGCTGCCAAGAAACACCGAACGCTTGACTTTCCCGCGAACAGGTGAAGCCTCATCGAACACGATATCATTCGGTCTGACTCCTAAATCTGCGTACTGGGTGTACTTTTCCGGAACAGGGCCCTCGTATTTCTCTGCGGGGTTGTCGTGGAAACACCATGCGCCCGAAATTTTCGACAGCCTGAAGAAATTTGACACACCTATGAACTCAAACACGAACCTTCCCGCCGGACGCAGGATAATATCCTCATCGGTGCCGAGCTGTACGAGTCTGCCTTCGGAGTCCATGATGGCCATTTTGTCGCAGAGCTGTAGTGATGCTTCCTGATCGTGAGTGATGTAGAAAATAGTTGTGCCGATATTTTTCTGTATCTGCCGAATCTCTATGAGCATTTCTTCGCGGAGTTTAGCGTCAAGATTCGTGATAGGCTCATCCATCACGATAACCTCGTCCGAACTCACGAGTGCCCTTGCGATTGCGACTCGTTGCTGCTGTCCTCCTGAGAGCTGGCTGGGCAAATACGGGGCGTATTCACTCATGCGTACCTGTTCGAGGGCGTAACGTGCTTTGCGGTCGATCTCGTCCTTTGGGAGTCTCTGCTTTTTCATGGGGTAACAGACATTCTCCATGACGGTCATGTGAGGCCACACAGCATAGTCCTGAAACACTACGCCGATTCCCCTGCGTTCTGGTGGAATGTTGATGCGTTTTTCGCGGGAGAATACGCAACGTTCGCCGACGTATATCTCTCCAGAAGACGGCTTATTGAGACCGAGAAGGCACCGCATAAGTGTAGTCTTGCCGCAGCCCGACGGCCCTAACAGGCACATTATCTGCGAGTCCTCAACGTCAAGAGAAAAGTCCTTGAGAATCTGCTTGTCCCCGTAAGCAAATGATATGTCTCTGAATCTGATTCCTGCCATTAAGAATTTTCCTCCTTTCATGTTTTTGCTGACAGGTGATAGAAATCTTTCACATCCTTTCTGAGTTTCTGGAAATTTTTGCGCGAGAGTAATAATTCTTTTCCGCAGTCAAATATAACACGTCCATCAATGAGCGTGTCAATGTTCATGATATTAATCAAATATGCTGACCCTAAGGCGGTAAAAATACTGACGGGGGGGTGGGCAGTGTCCTCATCTTGCGGGCGGAGAGTCTAAATCTGATTTCTTCGGAGCGCGTGTGAATGACCTGATATTTTCCGTGTGTCTCGCAGTAAAGAATATCACTGAACATGATTCTGCGCAGTGCCTTTCTGTTCCGGATCATGATGGCATCTCTGCGGGAGTGCATAATTTCCTGAAGGACTGCGAAGACTTTTTGCGGGTTAATGGGCTTGAGGAAGTACTGCCTTGCGCTGAGTTCGTAGGCAGTGAGTGCGTAGTCCGGTGATGATGTTGTGAAGATGAGCTCTCCGGAAAAACCAGACCCCCGTAAAATTCTGACAGCCTCGATTCCTGAAATGCCCGGCAGAGATATATCCGTCATGAGAATTTCAGGGCTGTAGTGTTCTGCGGTGAAATAGTCCAGCATAGACTCAGCGTCAGAGAAATTTTTCACGTTTAGGTCTTCGCGGGAATGGTGTTCGTAGTCGTCAAGTATATTCTGAAGTGCAGCAGCATCAAGTGGATTGTCTTCGCATACAGCTATTTTGTACATCATGCCTCCTGAATGTTTGGGATTACGCCGCAAATAATACCAGATATGCCGGAAAATTATTCATGCAGATTTAGTGTGCTATTTTCCTAGACTTGACGGAGGAGTTTTCGGTAATCCTTTCCCTGATTGACCCACACGATCGCTCATACGCAGAAAGCCCCAAATTTCTCCGTCAGTTTGTGATGAACTGGAGCAGTAAAATATGATTCTAGATATTGTGTTTGGTCTGATGAGTGCAGTGATTATTGCAGGAGGAGTATTTGCTTTTGGGCTTGTGCTTGAGAAGGCAGCGAACCGGATATTGAGGCAGAAGCCAGAAGACGAAATTATCACTATAGATGCTGCGAAACTTGGCCGTGAATTGGCGGTGAACCCTAGAAATTTTCAGGGCAGATATTACTTGAAGCTGCTTGTTGTGAGCGGAGAGATCACCGGCATTCAGAGAGTCCAGACATCAGGCAGCGAATACAGGCACAGGATAGAGCTTGACGGGGTGATATCGTGTGAGTTCAACGAGATTCATGAGGGACTTTGTGAGGGAATGAGGGCGAAAATTTCGGGTCTGTGTTTGGGGAAAATGTTGACCGGCTGTAGAATCGAACGAGCTGATAACGGCTAAAACTCTCTCCACAAAAAACGGAAGCCCCGAATCCCTCAAGGCCTCCGCATTAATTCATGGCCGCTTACCTCTTGAAGATCGCATCAAACCTCGCAAGTATGTTGTCCGAGTTCTCCGCCAGTGCCTCAAGGTCTACAGTCATTGCAGATTTTGCTATGCCTGCTACGTCAACACCGGGCATTTCAACGTCATTCCTGACCGACAGCAGATTATTCGCCACAAGAATCTCCTGACCTTCTTTCGACAGTATGAAGTCATACAAAAGTTTTCCGTTGTCGTTATTGGGGCTGCCTTTCACGAGACCGATCGGCGAGAATATCGAGATCAAGTCCTTCGGAATATACGTGAACCCTATCGGCGAACCTTGAGCCATCAAGTTATGCGAAACATAGTCCAGCATGATCCCCACCTGATACGCGCTTGCTGCAACCTGATTGTGTGTCGCAGTAGTTCCAGACTCCAGTTCACAGCCGTTAGCCTTGAGCTTCCTGAAGTATTCTTCTCCGTACTCTGGGCTTGCGAGGAGTGCTGCAACAAAATATTTCGTAGTCCCTGCCGAAGACGGATCAGTCATGACTACTTGGCCTTCCCACTTCGGATCGAGCAGCTCATTCCATGATTTCGGAGCGTCCTCCGGAGTCACGAGTGCAGAGTTGTAGCCGATACCCATGTTCATCATTCTCGCTCCGGTGTAATAGCCGTCAGGGTCGATGAATTTCGCATCAATGGCCGCAGCTTCAGGTGAAGAGTATTTCTGCAAAATCCCCTCCTTCTTGAACGACAGATAGTCTGAAGGATCGCCTACCCAGATTACGTCGGCGGCAACCTGTCCGGCCTGATGTTCGGTTGCAATTTTCGTGATGACCCTTCCTGTTCCCGCAAAGTAGTAGTCAAGTACGATGTCGGGGTATTTCGCCTCGAAACCTTTCTTGATGGCTACGAGCTGGTCTTCCTGCATGGAGGAGTAGAGCATGACTTTCCCCGATGCTCCGAACGCTGAGGAGACGGCCAAGACTACAAGGAGTACTGCCAAAAGTGTACGCTTCATGAAAAATTACCTGCCTTTGTGTGAAAAATTTGGAATGGTTGAATTTTACACTGACTGTGATAAATTGTTAGCAGTAATTAACTCATTTCATAATGCAGGAAAAACTTCATGAGTGATTTTCGTAGTGCAGGTATTCACACCATCATTCATGTGAAGTCTATGTCACAGCAAGCTATACAGGAAAAAACTTCATGAGTGATTTTCGTAGTGCAGGTATTCACACCATCATTCATGTGAAGTCTATGTCACAGCAAGCTATACAGGAAAAAACTTCATGAGTGATTTTCGTAGTGCAGGTATTCACACCATCAT
>JAFTBT010000058.1 GCA_017455085.1 Synergistaceae bacterium | reverse complement strand
CTCGCTCCGAAAATCCTGCTGCCCTCAGAAAGCATAACCCTGTCGATATTGCAGGGGTGTCCGCTGTCAGGATAGCAGTACGAAGGGGGATCACCATAGGAGACCGTACGAATCGGCCACATCGGATTGTAGAGGGTCATTTCTGACTCGTGGCCAATAAGCTCCATGTGAGCCTTCCAGTACGCAAACAGAGTCCCTACATCGCGCCAGTAAGGTTTGTCCGTCCTCCACTGGTGTACAAGCTCCGTCTCAGCGTTGGGGTGAGGCAGCATGTTAGTGGAGAAATCGTAAGCGCATACCTTCATGCCATGCTCGACAAGATCCGGGATAATATCTTTGCCGAAATCGTGGTGTGTTTCTTCCTTCATAGCGTCGTCGTCAAGGGCTTCCTCGAGGACTTTGCGCTCAAACACGTAATTTCCCATCGACACGTACGAATATCCGGGCTTGCTGGGAATCTCCGGCGGGTTTTTGGGCTTCTCCATAAACTCGATGATTCTGCCGTTCTTGTCGGTCTTGATGCACCCGAACTCCGTAGCTTCCTCAACGGGGACGACATTTGCCGCAATCGTGACGTCTGCATGCTGAGCCATGTGGTAGGCGATCATCTGGTCAACGTCCATTTTGTAGATGTGATCCGCCGCGAAAATACACACTCTGTCCGCCCTGAAGCGTGTGATCATGTGCTTGGCCTGATACACTGCGTCAGCCGTGCCCTGGAACCAGTGTTCTCCGCTCCACATTTGTGCGGGAATGGTGGTGACGAAGAAGTCCCGGCCTCTCATTGCTCCGCCGAACTGCCAGCCGCGCTCGATATGTTCATTTAGGGACTGGCTCTTGAACTGCGTCAGCACATACACTGAGTAAATGCCGCTGTTGATGAGGTTAGAGAGGGCGAAATCAATGATACGGTACTTTGCTGCGAAGTATACGGCAGGTTTTGCGCGGTATTTTGTGAGGGGCATCAAGCGTTCGCCTTTACCGCCAGCGAGGACGATACCTAACACTCTTCCGTGTTTGCCTGTGTACATGAAAACTTAACCTCCTTTATTTATAGCAATGCTCTTTTTTTGCAGCAGGCTAAAACTTTGTGAACAGTGAGCAAATTTATTGCATTAATGTTGGTTGAAGATTTAAGCCCGCGTTTTAAGAATAAGAGCATATTTCACACTTACTGCATCAAATCCTCGTACATGTCTTTGTACAGACCTGCGGACTTGTCCCACGTGAAATCTTCCTTCATGCCATCAAGCATAATATTCTTCCACGCGTCCTTGCTGCTGTTGTAGCGATCCACTGCACGACGCAATGCCCACATCATCCCGTCAACATCGCACGTCTGGAAAGTGAATCCGTTTCCGCCTTCAGGCCTGTCCACGTCAAACACTGTATCCCTGAGTCCTCCGACTTCACGCACTACAGGCACAGTCCCGTAACGCATCGAGATCATCTGACTCAATCCGCAAGGCTCAAACACTGACGGCATCCAGAATATATCTCCACCCGCATACATCAGGTGCGACAAAGGCTCATCGTATCCCTTGAACAGCTTTATGCTCTCCGGATAATCTTCGGAGGCCTGAATGATTCCGTTCTCTATCCAGTCATTGCCCGAACCCAGAATCAATAATTTCGCTCCGGTCTCTGCGATCTGTCCTGCGGCGTTGAACACCATATCGAAGCCCTTCTGCTCGACAAGTCTGCTCACGCACACAATCACAGGTGCATTCGTCTCCGGGTCAAACCCCGCACGTTTGAGCAGCTCTTTCTTGCAGGCAGCCTTACCCTTGAGGTCTTTGGTGGAGAATTTCGCCGGAATAGCTTTGTCTCCAGCAGGGTCCCAGAATTTCGTATCCAGCCCGTTCAGAATCCCCCTGAGCTTGCTTCTCTGCTGGTAGAGTATCCCAGAAAGCTCACGCGTGGACTCGTACGTCTGTATCTCGTTCGCATATGTCGGAGAAACTGTGCTTACTGCCGTAGCCGCAACTATACCGCCCTTCAGCAAATTCACCTGCCCGTAAAACTCCATCGTTGACGAGCTGAAGCTCCACGGTTCGAGTCCTGAGGCCTCAAGGAACGGTGAAGGCTCAAAGATTCCCTGATAGGCTACGTTGTGCAGAGTCATGATGCTCTTTCCGCCGGTCTGGCGATAGTGTCTGTGCCATGCCAGCGCACACGGAAGAAACGCACTCGTCCAGTCGTGGCAGTGGTAGATGTCGGGTGTCCAGTCTATTGCGTCCTTGAGCTCCAGTGCCTGCATACAGAACACCGCAAACGGAGACGCGCTCCAGAAGTTGAGCTGTGAGGGGTACTGACTCCCTGAATAGTCCTCCGCCTGAAGGAAATACGTGATTACTCCGTCAACTGTGGCCTTGATCACGTTGGCAGAATGTATGCGCCAATCATACGCACAGTAAACTTTGGTCTTGAGTGTCGTAGTCTTATAGCCGGATGCCGCTACACTTTCAAGCACGCCGGGCCAAGCAGGTGTCACTACACGAACGTCAACATCTGCCTGACGCAACGCCTTCGGTAACGAGCCTGCAACATCGCCAAGCCCCCCCACTTTCGAGAAGGGAGCCAGCTCTGTCGTTACGAACAATACTTTTACAGCACTATCGCTTTTCGTCATTGTTGCTAAACTGCATTCCTTTCACGCTGAAATTTTGGTCTACATACCCCTGAAGTCTATAGAGTACGCTTTTGCTGCATATTCACGTACAACTCTGTGTGTGTTGAAGAAGCTCGCATCAAGGGCTATTGTGTGTCTCATCATATCAACCCACTTATCATGATTCTCGTAGTATGTGGGAATAACTTTCTGCTCCAGTTTGTCGTACAGGTCTATCGCGTCAAGGTTCTCGTCATAATGCGCGTCGGCTTCCGTTTCAGTGGGAGCAGGCCCGATCGACCATCCCGTAACGTCCTCAATCCAGCCCTCAATCCACCAGCCGTCAAGCACCGAGAAATTCATGATGCCGTTCATTGCGCACTTCATGCCGCTCGTACCACTGGCTTCTCTTGGCCGCACAGGAGTATTCAGCCACACGTCAACACCCTGCGTTAAGAGTGAGGCTATCTCCATGTTGTAGTTGTCCACGAACACAATCGTAATATCATCCTTGAGTTCTTTGGAGGCCTTGCGGATCTTCTGGAGGAGTCTTTTGCCTCCGTCATCGTGAGGGTGAGATTTTCCCGCGAAGATGAACTGTACTTTTTTTCCTCCGGCTATTTTCTTGAGGCGGTCAATGTTCGACAAAAGCAGGTCTGCGCGCTTATACGTTGCTGCTCTCCTCGCGAAGCCCAGAGTCAGTACATCGGGGTCCAGCTGGATTCCGTCAGTCTCCATGATTCTCGCGAAGAGTCTCAATTTCGAGGCCTGATGTGCTGCCCAGATCTCATCTTTCGGAATCGTGAGTGCCTGTACGAGTCTGCCGGGGTCGAGTTCCCAGCCGGGTATGTGTTTGTTGTAGAGCTTGCGCATTCCTGAGCTGATCCATGTTGTGGGGTGAATGCCGTTCGTGATCCAGTCAACCGTCTCCATCTTGAACATGGCATTGCTGACTTCTGCGTGTTTCTTCGCGACTCCGTTGACGTACCTGCTGTAGCGTAAGCCTAACTCCGTCATGGATACGCCGGGCTTGTCGGGAATCATCTTGTGAATCGTGTCCTTAGCGTCCGCCGGGAAAACGTCATCAATCATTCCGTACTCGAAATAGTCATGTCCTGCGGGAACTGGTGTGTGTGTTGTGAAAATTACCTGCTCGCGGATCTTGTCGGGGTCGTAGTAACCCAACTCGCGCATAAGCTCAAGCGTCAAGAATCCTGCATGGCCTTCGTTGAGGTGGAACGTGTCGATGTTCATGTATCCCAAATCACGCAACATCCTCAAGCCTCCGACTCCGAGAATAAACTCCTGGCACAGTCTGTAACGGTTATCGCCGCCGTAAAGATACCAGCATAGTTTTCTGTCGTCCGGGTGGTTAGGCTCAAAATCTGTGTCAAGGAAAT
>JAFTBT010000057.1 GCA_017455085.1 Synergistaceae bacterium | reverse complement strand
GAGAGTCTGGGCTGTCTGTAGGTGTGGGAGCTGGAGCGGGAGAGTCTGGGCTTGCTGGAGGTGTGGGAGCTGGAGCGGGAGAGTCTGGGCTGTCTGTAGGTGTGGGAGCTGGAGCGGGAGAGTCTGGGCTGTCTGTAGGTGTGTGGACTGGTGCGGGAGTGTCAGGAACAATGATATCCCGACTGTCGTAACTGCCTGAAAGTGAGCTGCTGCTGCCTCCACATCCACCGAAGGACACCGCACAGAACATCGCCATCACTAAAAGCCAACACAAATATTTTCCGTGTAACCTCATGATTGATGATACATCCTTGATTTTGGGAACAGAAATTTATGCACACAACCATACACAGCTTTGACTCTATGCTATAATTGCACATAGTAAAGAAAAGACAAGCAACACACTGGCCGTGCAAAGATATAAAATTGATGAATAGTATTTTAGCACAACCCATTTGCTTTTTCATTCCACATACAAGCCTCACACAATACCCTCACGTTTTCACAACTTCCGTCAATGCTGTAGAATATCCCTCACACAATCCATCACTCATTCAAGGAGGAAAATATCATGAAGACTCTCATTGCTATATCACTCACTCTTGCGCTCATCACCTCATGCGCATACGCCGAACCCGTCAAACACTCACAGTGCTACGACCTCGAAGAGCTTACCGTTCTGGACAAACAGGACGTCGCCGGAGGAAAAGGCACACTCTACGGAGAATTTGCCTTCATCCGAGACAACGCCCGCGAACAGGACGCCATCAAGGAGATCGGATTCATGACCCTCAAGCCCGGCGCATACATCGGCCTGCACTCACACGCCGACAACGAAGACGCATACTTGATACTCTCAGGCACAGGGATATTCACTGACGGTGAGGGCAACGCTTGGGTGGTGAAGGCCGGAGACATGACCATAGCAAGACCAGGACAAGCTCACGGCCTCGCGAATCTCTACACGGAGGACCTTGTGTTTCTGGACATCATCGCCAAGAATCACGCGGCTGATCTCGACGCGATAAAGGCTAATCCGACTCCGCAGTACTTCCCGAAAGCAAAGCTCTTCGACAAAAACGTAGAACATGCTGGCGGGACAGGCAAGGGGACTCTGTACGGGAAATTTGCGTTCAGGAGGGAACAGGCTACACAGGATCAGGCCATAAAGGAAATCGGATTGATGACCCTGAAGCCGGGGGACTCTATAGGCCTGCACAAGCACACCAACAACGAGGACACGTATATTATTCTGTCTGGAGAAGGGATGTTTACGGACGGAGAGGGTGGAGAGTATGCGGTAGGGCCTCAGAGCGTGACGATAGCTGTTGCTGGGGAGTCGCACTCCCTGACGAACACGGGCAACGAGGATTTGGTGTTTATTGACCTGATAGCACAGAACCATGCATTGAAGAAGTAGCAGATAGTCACACAAAAAATAGCGGCCAGTAAGGAGTTTTCCCCGCTGACCGCCAAAATTATACCGGATATGCTGAATAAATTACGCGCTATGATCTACATGGTTTCCAGCAACAGCGTTTCCAGTAACACCCAATAATAACCCCGCAGCTACTTTTCCAGCAGTTTTGTCTATTTCTTCCTTGTAGCCGGTTGTTCCCATAAGACCGCCGAGACCAGCTCCTATTTCAGCACCGTTGATCGCCGCTCCTCCAGCTGCGGGCAGAGCAGCAATTATTGCAGGTATGGCAGCACCTCCAGTAGCTACAGTAGCTATACCAGCAAGAGCAAGAGTCCCTAAGAATCCTATACCGACACCACAGCCGCCTCTACACGCGCCTGCAGCAGCATCTTTGCAAACTTCACCCAATAACCTCATCAGTAAAACCTCCTTATGAAATTAGGTAAATTTTTCTCATTATAAAAAAAAATTGTCAAGTAATAATCCTACAAAAAATCCCCCCTGTTTTTCACGACAAGGGGAGTTTATACACAGACCAGCGTAACCCAGAAACAACGATAGAATCTACTGAATCAGAAGCTACATGCTCTCAACACTTGCTCTCACACAAAACTTCACCAGCTCAGCCTTCAGGTACTCGTAGCGTTCACGTTTCTCCTGCTTGACAAAATGCACCTCCCGAAACTGCTCGGGGTTCTCCACGTAAGAAAGCACTTCCCCTCCGAACTGCTCACTCGTCAGGTCAAACACATAACCGTCAACTACGTTATAGCAGTGATAGCTTCCGTCCGGTCTCTGAATCCCGAACACAGAGCCGCCAAAAATATCCTGTACCAGAAACGCCGTTATCGAGCATTGTCCCAGAGTGATATTCTCTTCGCTCCATCTGTCCCGCATTCTCGGCGCACAAGTATACTCACACCACACATGCCTCAGCGCATCATAAAGATCACAGGGAGAATTTATCCCCCTGCAAGAATCACTAACTGGCCTGACATTCAGAGCATCACGCCACCCGAAAAAACTATAGCTCTTCATGGCTACACAGTCCTCTGAGAGATTCCACGCATACCGGATATTGCCCAGTCAGCATTCACCTGAGTCACTACGCTTCCACAGTATTCACACTGCGCGGACGCATTCAGTTTCAACGGCGCACCACAATGCGGGCATGTCTCAGTTCGAACGCCTTCGGATTCTGGGTGCGTGGTCTCTCCTGACTTGCGGCATAGCTCGATCTCGTACTCCATGAACTTCTCGCGCTTCCTGTCTCCGGAAATGAGTTCTCCGGTTCTGTCGTCCAGAGTGTAGCTGACTATGCGTGCATTCACCCCGACAGTGATGTAGTCCATGCCTGCCGCCTGCCTCCAGCCGCGTATGTCCGTACTGAGTACAGCAATGCGTTCGGTGTAGTCAGTCCTGGCCATTTTCCTGAACTGGTCCAGCTGCTTGTCCATCTGGCTGAAGAATTTATCAGTCATGTACGGCCGCAAACTGGAGATGTCTTTAGCCTGCCATGTCTCCTGCATCTGTACGTATAAGTTGCTGATGAGGGTCTTGATTTTTTCCTCGTCAAACTCCGGATCAAGCTCCAGATATTCATCAATCGGTCGCAAGACTCTCACAGGCTCGTTGATGTTGAGCTGCGCATGACGTTCACGCTGTTTCTGGCTGCGTCTGTGAATCATGAACCAGAACAGAAAGAACACCAACAGCACAAATCCGACACCCATGCACTCACTATCGGAGTCTTCGGAGCTGCTGCCTGTGCTGGACACAATGCCCGAAGTTGTTCCGGCCATAGGAAGAGTATTTATGTTTGAGCCGGAACTGGATCTGCGTGTTGATGGGGTGCGTGTGGTTGACGTTGACCACGAAGAGCCGGATGAACTGTGCGATGAACTTGACGAGCTGCGTGATGATGAACTTGATGAACGTGAAGTACTGTAGTCCGAAGTTCCGGAGAAGCTCCCGAAGTCGGGCCAAGCACTTCCAGCGAATAATACTATGCTTAGAATCAGAGTCAGTATCAGAAATTTACGCTGCATAAATCAGACCTCCATTAGTGCGAAAATATGGCCTGATTATACACTCTGTTACGTCGGCGGACTCCAGCTCTCTTGAAGTTTCTCGACTATGAGGCCGGGAGCTTTTACGGCAACTTGATACTTGTCCTCGTAGACTATTTCGCCGGGAGTGTTGGTGAATACGAGATAGTAAGGGTGATTGTAGCGTTCAAGCAGCCATAATGCCGGACGAATCATCTTGAGCATTTCCGAAACGTTTTCGGTCTTGAAGAAGCATATGACTTTTTCCTGACGCTGACACGGAGGCGGCCAAGGGAGATTTTCTGCGAACCAGCCATCAATTTCCCTGAAGAGGTCTGCGTCTCCCTGTTCCATGACATCATTCTGAACGAGCTGCCAGCACATACTGAATACACCTTTAGCGTACATAGTATTTTCTGCCAGTTCGAGGCCCTGAATGCGTAAGTACTTGTAATTCATGATTTCCATGCGAAAAATTATAGCATTTGTTGACAAAAATGGGGGTCGGGGTTAAAATTCCCTTCGTTGTGTTTCCGCCATAGCGCAATCGGCAGCGCGGATGACTGTTAATCATTAGGTTCCAGGTTCGAGTCCTGGTGGCGGAGCCAAATTTTTGAGAGAGACATTGATGAGTTCCTACAGGCTGAAGAAGTTTGTAGGGGCTTTTTTTTTGCGCGAATGTAAAATGGGTTTACAGAAATATGTTGAGATTTTGCAGGCATTCATGAATTTTCCAAAGTCCAAAATTTACGAGTGTGAACGTATATGCTTTCAGACAGTAAAGATTATTAGCATCCGTTAGTCCGGAAAGTTAGCAGCAAAAATATTCATGAACTCATGAGCCTGCCAGAAATTTATGGTGCAAGAATCTGACAGTACATCTGCCATAAAAAAACCCCGGCGCAGATCACCGGGAGTATTTTCACTCTATTGTCTTCCTGAAGCCGCTGCACACTCCGTCAGAAAATCATTCCTGCCTGAAGCCGTCACACACTCCGTCAGAAAATCATTACTGCCTGAAGTATTCACACGCCCCAGCAAAAAATCTCAGGTCATACCTTCCCGGAACATTCACGTACAGCCCTTCTCCGACTCTCTCCGCATGTCCCATCCTCCCCAAAATCCTCCCGTCCGGCGATGTCAAACACTCCACACTCCACTCAGACCCAGCAGGATTATCACTCACACTCATAGAGACTCTCCCTTCAATGTCCGCATACTGCCCCGCTACTTGGCCGTTGTTCATCAGCTCACGGAACAGCTCTTCACTGCATATGAATCTACCCTCACCGTGTGAAATCGGCATAGAGTACACTTCACCAACACTATACTTCCTCAGCCACGGCGAACTATTCGTGATGACTCTGGAGCGTATAATTCTCGACTGGTGCCGGCCTATCGCGTTGAACGTCAACGTAGCTTTCAGTTCTTCAGGTTCACAGATTCTCCCGAAAGGTAATAGCCCCGTCTTCACCAGTGCTTGAAACCCGTTGCAGATTCCGCACACAAGTCCGCCGTTCCTGATGAGTGACTCCAGTGCTTCACGTACAGCAGGACTCCGCAAAAATATCGCTATGAACTTCCCGCTCCCGTCTGGCTCATCACCGTTCGAGAATCCCCCCGGCAGCATCAGTGCTTGTGAATGTGTGAGCTTTTCCGCAAACACTTCCGAAGATTCCCGCATAAGCTCCGGCGTTAGAGTCTTCACGATGAAGATTTCTGCCCTGCCTCCTGATCTCTCAATAGCCTGTGCTGTCTCGTACTCGCAATTCGTGCCGGGAAAAACCGGTATCAGGAATCTCGGAGCATTCACCGCAGGAAGGGTATACATTGCGCGAGTCAGAGAGTGCTTTGCGTCAACAGCAGGGATATTTTCTGTGTGTAAGTCTGCTTTTGCGTCAATGCTGGGGATTTCTGCGGGAACATTCGCATGTGTAGGGAACACTTTTGCTAACGGAGATGTGTACAGCTTATCGCATTCATCAAGGGTGAATCTCATGCTGTCTATCACGATTTCAGGCCTATCAATCACGCGGCCTATAGTCCGGCCAAGTTCGGAGTCAGAATCTGCTACCTCAAGTATGAATCTCCCTGTGAGTTCGTCATCCGGGATCTCAGCTACAGCCTCAAAACCCAGACCATTCCCCAAGCACATTTTGAACACCTGCGCCATAATTCCGCCCTTTGTCGCCACAGCACAAGCCCTGATTTTCCCCTCAGAGTTCATTTTCTCGATAAGGGCAAATATTTTCAGGAGAGAGTCCTTCTTCGGCAAAGCACCGTCATATTCCGGAGCAAGCATAATCACCCGCGAGCCTGCACACTTGAACTCCGGAGACATCACCCGCTTCACATTGCCCAGCGAAACCGCAAACGCTATCAGTGTCGGAGGCACATCCAGATTCTTGCCGTCATGAGTCATGAACGAGCCGCTCATGGAGTCCTTCCCGCCTATGGCCGCTACACCGAAGTCCATCTGCGCACGAAACGCTCCCAGCAGTGCAGAAAACGGCATACCCCAGCGTTCGGGGTCATGTTCAGGCTTGCCGAAGTACTCCTGCAACGTCAGCCAGCATTTCCGCTCACTAAAAGTGCCGCCGCCTGCTACGATCTTGCACAGTGCCTCGACAACAGCACAATATGCTCCGTCAAACGGTGAACGTTCGGAAATATACGGGTCGAATCCCCACGACATCAACGAGCATGTATCGCTATGCACTCCGGGAATCTTGGCCGCCATGACTTGCGAGGGTGTACGCTGGAGTTTCCCACCGAACGGCATCAGTACAGAATTTGCTCCGACAGTTGAGTCGAATCTCTCACTGAGTCCCTGCTTTGAGCATACGTTCAGATCCGCGAGTACGTCAGGGAATTTCCGTGTGTGAGTGTGTGATTTTTCTGGAGGGTTCACGGTAATGTTTATGTGCCTGTCAGCTCCGTTGCTGTCGATGAATTTTCGGGAGATGTTCACGATTTCCTGACCGCGCCACGTCATCCGCATACGTCCTGAGTCATTCACGCGGGCTATCTGTGTGGCCTCTACGTTCTCGGCGAGCGCAAGGGCCTTCACACGTTCAGCGTCCTCACCTGCGACGACAACAGCCATTCTCTCCTGCGACTCACTAACTGCGATTTCAGTACCGTCAAGCCCCGCATACTTCAGCGGCACAGCGTCAAGGTCTATATCCAGTCCATCAGCAAGTTCACCAACAGCGACACTGACTCCACCCGCGCCGAAATCGTTGCATTTCTTGATGAGCCTCGAAAATTCCGGGTTGCGGAATAGTCTCTGCAGCTTGCGTTCTTCCGGAGCGTTGCCCTTCTGGACTTCAGCACCGCATGTGTCGAGCGATTTTGCTGTGTGTGAAACGCTTGAGCCCGTTGCCCCGCCTATGCCATCCCTGCCCGTCCTGCCTCCCAGTAACAGCACAATATCTCCAGCCTCCGGAGTCTTCCTGATGACGTTTGCTTCGGGGACTGCCGCGATGACTGCTCCGACTTCGAGACGTTTTGCGGTGTAGCCCGGGTGATAGATTTCGTCAACGAGTCCGGTCGGGAGTCCGATTTGATTCCCGTAAGAGCTGTAGCCCTGTGCAGCTTTGGTGATGATTGTGCGCTGAGGAAGTTTGCCGGAAATTGCAGGCTGTGAAGGATCTGACGCACCCGTGATTCGCATTGCCTGATACACATACGCTCGGCCTGAGAGTGGATCTCTGATTGCCCCGCCGATACACGTTGCTGCTCCTCCGAAAGGCTCTATCTCTGTAGGGTGGTTATGTGTCTCGTTCTTGAAGAGCAACAGCCATTTTTCGCCGTCTATGTCAATTCTCACTGTGCAGGCGTTATTCTCCTCAGAGAGTACCAAATCAGGGAGGAGGCCTTTTGCCTGAAGATACCTCGCACCGATCGTAGCTATGTCCATCAACGTAACGGGCTTATCCCCGCGTCCGAGTTTTTCGCGCACGGCCAAGTACGAGGCGTAAGCTGCACGGACTCTATCGTCGTGAATGTGTGTGTCCTGAATCTGAGTGAGGAACGTTGTGTGCCTGCAATGGTCTGACCAGTATGTATCGAGTACCTTGATTTCGGTTTGTGTAGGTTTTCTGCCCTCAGTGGCGAAATATTCCCGAATGCATGCCAAATCTTCGCTGCTCATTGCTAGCCCGTGAAGTGAGTCGTAATCCGCAACAGTCTTCACGTTTTCCGGAATGGCATAGTTCATTTCGAGAGAGTCATATTCGCAGAGTTGTGCCTCGCGGGATTCTACGGGGTTGATGAAGAATTTCCGGAGTGCCTCAGTGTTCAGGCCTTCGCCGTAGAAGAGATACACCCTAGCCGTCCGGACGATTGCCCTCGTGCCTGTGAGAAGGGTGATGCATTGCTGGGCTGCGTCTGCTCTCTGGTCGTACTGCCCGGGCAAAAACTCCACCGCCAAAACGTAGTCGGCATCACTGGGAATCGAGGTGCTTATGTTGTCGGTGAATGGCTCTGCGAAAACGGAAGATGTGCATATTCTGAGCTGTGAGTCTGTGAGTCCCTGAACGTCATAGCGGTTGAAGATTGCTATGTGCTTGAGATTCTGGAGTCCTGAGATTGCGTGAAGTTCCTGAAGCAGTGAAAGTGATTCGGGGTTATGTGAATCTTTGCGTGTAGTGTAAAGTCTGTTTACCAAGCATAAAGCCTCCTGTGTGAATTTGCTCTATAATAGTGCATTACCCAATGCTTAAGTATTTGGGTTTCTTGCTTCATCGGCAAATACTTACACCAGTTTACTCGTGTAACAGTATTAGCCTCCACAAGATTCTGTGTTCTCTGTTTCGGAGAGACGTACTACGTATTATATCCAAAAGATAAAGCATTTGGAGTTGCTCATGCTCGGTTTCTAAAAATTTCAGGAAGGGGCAGTAAAAATATGCTGATAGATGACTTGATAGATTTTTGTGATTCCCGCCGAAAGAATATGCTTGCAGTAGGAGGCTCAAAATGCACTCGGTGTGATATGCCTGCACATTGGTGCAACAAAAACTGCGGGACATGCCTCAATCAGATTCACTTTACCAGAAAGCCGGGAGAAAGAACAGATTATGACTGTGAGAACATGATAGATTTCTATGTGTGCAGCTACACCCATAAATATGCCTCAGAATTTTTGTATATGCTTACTCACTTCAACGCCGTCAAGAATCTTGAAGAATACCGAATAATTTCTATAGGGTGCGGAGGGTGTTCCGACTTGATAGCCTTCGATAAATTTGCTCAGGATATCAGGAAAAATTTTTATTATGTAGGCATAGAACGTAATCCGAGTTGGCATTATGTACACGGCTTTTTATGCAGCAAGATCAACACTGAACACTCCAGCAGCACTTTGAGATTCATATACGGTGATGCAATTAACATTATTAGCCGCAACATAGACAATATCACAGCAAACAACTTTAATATACTTGTGATGAATTATGTTCTTTCATCGGTATACTACAGTGGATATGATAAGGCTGTTGCATTCTGTAATGACATCATGAACATTCTTCTGAAAAATCCGCAGCTGCCAAAGCCGTTTATTGTCCTGATTAATGACATAAATACTCCTGATGTGACCCAATTAATCGATAATTTTTCACAGCAGATTATTAAATTTTACGGCAGCTCTGCAAACATAGCTAGAGATTCTTTCCCCTATGACAAAACAAATAAATGCGGTCCTTATCAATTGCTGTTCAGTCTTCCTGCTTTCTTAGACACAGACCATTACAGAATAAGGCAGTACTGCACCAGCTCGGTTATGGCTGCTGAAATAGGGTAGTGTTCAGCAATGATTCTCAGCGCAAGCAGACGTACAGATATTCCGGCGTTTTATTCTGAACGGTTCATGAACGGCCTTAAAGCAGGAGAGCTTTACGTCAGGAATCCTGTGAATATTCATCAGGTCAGCAGAATTTTTCCGATAACTCCAGAAATAATAGACGGCATAGTTTTTTGGTCAAAGAACCCAGCTCCTATGATTAAGCATATTCCTGAACTTGAGGGCTACACGTACTATTTTCAGTTCACTTTGAACGCTTACGGCCAAGACATAGAGCCTAACCTGCCACACATAGCCGAACGTATAAGAACATTTCATGAACTCGGAAGGCTTATCGGCAGCAAAAAACTTGTCTGGAGATATGACCCGATATTTTTCACCGGGACATACACGCTTGATTTTCATGTACAGGCCTTCAAGAAATTGGCGGCTGAGCTGTCAGGATACACAGATACGTGCGTGATAAGTTTTCTGGATATTTACAGGCACATAGCTGCAAACATGATGACTGCGGGTGTTGAAGACGCTGACGACCAAAAGCAGAGACAGCTTGCAGGGATATTCTCCAGGATTGCGGAAAAGTCCGGCATGAAACTTGAGACATGTGCGGAAAAGATTGACCTTTCAGAATTTGGGATAAGGCACTCAAGCTGTATAGACAAAAGCAGGCTGGAAGAATTAGGAGGCTTTAGGCTGAAAGTCAACAAGGACAAGAATCAGCGAAAAGAGTGTGGCTGCTGTGAGAGCATAGATGTCGGAGAGTACGGGACATGTCAGCACGGATGTATATACTGCTATGCGCGCAAGAACAGAATCGCAAGACCTCAGACCACAATTATTACAGAGCGAAAAATAAAATCATTCCGTGTGAAGGATAATCCGGCAGACCGAACTTTAAGCCTGCCGTTTGATGATTAGCAAGCGCCTATGTCTGACCTGTAACGCATTCCCTCGAAATATATGCACTTGGCCGCATCATAAGCCCTTTCACAAGCCTGTGATGGAGTCTCTCCGACAGCAGTAACCGCTAAGACTCTTCCGCCTGCCGTGAAGAATTTCCCGCCTTCTTTTCGTGTACCTGCATGGAATATCTCAACGCCCGGGACATTTTCCGCCTCGCCAAAGCTGATTTCGTAGCCAGTGAGATATTTTCCCGGATAGCCTCCGGACGCAAGCACCACGCAGCACGATGCACCGTCCATAAATTTCACGTCAATATCGCTGAGTCTCTCGTCCCTGACCGCAAGCATAATACTCAGCAGATCCGTAGCGAGCAACGGCAGCACAGCTTCAGCCTCAGGGTCTCCGAATCTACAGTTGTACTCGATGACTTTGGGGCCGTCTTTCGTGAGCATGAGTCCGAAATACAGGCAGCCCTTGAACGTCCGGCCTTCGTGATTCATTGCGTTGATAGTGGGGAGAAAGATTTTCTGCATACACTCCTCAGCGATTTCGTCAGTGTAGTAGAAATTCGGAGCTACTACCCCCATTCCGCCGGTGTTTGGGCCTTTGTTGGAGTCGTAGGCGCGTTTGTGATCCATTGACGACAGCATAGGGACTATAGTTTTTCCGTCAGTGAACGCCAGCACAGTAACTTCCGGTCCGCGTAAACACTCCTCAATGAGAATCTTCTCGCCGCTTGCACCGAAAGCCCTGTCCTTCATGCAGGAGAGTACAGCTTCACGGGCTTGCTTGAAGTTTTCGCAGACAGTAACGCCTTTGCCTTTTGCGAGGCCGTCAGCTTTGACGACTAGGGGGTAATCGTGGAGTGCGCAGTAAGATAGTGCTTCGTCAAGGTCTGTGAAGATTCTGTAGTCCGCCGTAGGGATGCCGTATTTCGTCATGAGGTGCTTGGCGAAGATTTTGCTGCTCTCGATGATTGCGGCTTTCTGGTCTGGGCCGAAACACTTCACCCCGATGGATTCGAGCCTGTCCACTGCGCCGAGAGCTAACGGGTCATCAGGAGCTACGACTGCGAAATCGATTGCGTGAGTCTGTGCGAAGCTGACTATTCCGTCAATGTCCTCAGCAGAAATGTTGATGCACTGTGCGAGTTCGGAGATGCCGCCGTTTCCGGGAAGGGCATAGATGTCTGTGATTTGAGGGTTGTGGGCGATGTAGCGGGTGATAGCGTGTTCTCTTCCGCCTCCGCCGATGATCATAACGTTCATGGATACATACCTGCTTTCTGTGGAATTTATGTGTCTGGAGATTATTGCTTGGGGTTATCGTTGCTGGCTGTAGTGCCTCTGGACGCCTTCAGCACCTTACGCATCACTGTAAACGCACGCTTAGGTTTTGCAGTACCGACGGCATTCACCAGTTTACGGGCTATACGTTCCTGCAAAGCTCTCTTGCTGTCCGGAAGTTTTATGCCAGTTCTGCTCTGAGTTTTTGGTGGCTGTATCTGGACACTGCCTAACATGTTTTGAGCTGCATTGTTAGCTGCATTGATCTGCTGGACGGAGAGTTTTTTGCGGAGGGTGTCGTCAAAATGCGATACTTCCTGCATGAAAGATTGTGCTGCATTGTCCTTGATACCGAGTTTCACGGCCAAAATCAGCCACACATATGCAGAATAGGCATCTTTGCCGGAATTCCAACAGCTTCTTGCGGCTATGTATGCAGTGTGTGCGCATTCATATTTTGACGTGCCTGTGATGGGTTTATCTGGTCTGTGAGGGTATGGCTTCGGGGATTTTTTGCTGCTGTTAGTGCGGGATGATTTGCCTGTGTTTTTGTCGGCAGAGGATTTCCTGAACTTCATAGCACAAACTATCACGAGCAGAAGCAATGCTGTCAGGACAAGAATCACGCCCCTGTTATCAGTGACGAAACTTATCAGAAATGGAGTCAGTACTATAGTCAGAATCAGGGTTACAGTCTGCCTGCCGTAGTCCTTAATGCCGCCGAGAAATATTTCTATCAGGTCGTCCCTCAAGCTGTCACGATTATGCATGATAGTACGCACCGACGCAAATATTTGTGTTTTGAGGAATGAAGCAGGGGATTATGTATTCTCTGCCGCCGCTGATGATCATAATGTTCATGGATAAAATGTACCTGCCTTCTGAAAGTATTAACCACAGCAGATAATATATAGCTTAACGGGATTATGCGCAAAACAAAAATGGGACAACGTGTATATTTCTACACACATCATCCCCGAAAGCAGGAATGTACTACGGTTTCACCACTCCACTCTTTGAGCAGGCACACCGAACACTTTCGTACCGGGCTTTACGTTCCTGACTACAACGCTTCCCACGCAGACGAATGCATCATCTCCGACTTTCCTGTTCTCCAAAATTACGGCATGGCTTCCTACAATGACTCTTTTTCCCAACGTTGCATTTGTTATGTTGGAAAAGAGCATAATGGTGGAATAATCTCCTACAGTTGCATCATTGCCAACCTCACAGCCGCCAAGAAGAACAAAGCTGCCTATCTTTACGTTATCACCTATATGATACGCAGTGATGATGCTTCCTTCACCGATCTCTGTAGTTTCCGGAATGTATAGGCCTGGTCTCACAAGAGTCTCAAATTTTGCTCCTCTGTCCTTCAGCAGCGTTGATAGTTTCTCCTTCGACTTAGGGCTTGAGATCCCAAGTGCATACACTTCCGAGCCTTTGGGCTGCCAATTCTGAATATCACCGATAATTTTCGAGTCGATCTTTATCCCGTCCAGTGCGTCAGGTACATCACTCAAGAATCCCAGAATGTTATACGGTTCTTCCTTGCCTTCAGCTTTTGCGTGCCTGTTAATACTGCCTATCAATCTGTACAAATCCTTACCGTATGACCCTGCGCAAACGATAATAATATCCTGCATAGTAATCTCCTCACTGCAAATCAGGCTCTACCACCAGCACCGTAATATCTCCGGTGAACACTTCCACGCCTTCTGCGGAGGCCTTGACACTGAAAATCATCATGCCCCCCCCCCCCTTCAGCAATACTACTTATGCCGCCCTTGCGCGATACCTCAAGCTCAAGCAGACACCCGGGCGTCACTGTCCCGTAGAACTTCGCGCGGGATATTCCCCCGTAATACACATACTTGCTCTTGTACTCCTCAGCACTCGCAATCACTATGTGTATCAGCTGCGTCAACGCCTCTATCACCATCACTCCGGGCATCACTGACTTTCCCGGAAAATGCCCCTGAAAATACGGCTCGTTGTAGCTCACCGCCTTTACTCCTTTCCCGGAGACCAACGGCTCAAGCTCATTCACACGATCCACCAGCAGCATAGGATACCGGTGCGGAAGTATCCCCCTGATTTCGTCAACAGACAGCTTCATTATTCCTTGACCATCAGATTCAGAATGTCCCCGACAGTCGTGAACCCCTTCACCGTCTTGCTGTCCAGCTTCACACCGAACTCGTCCTCCATCATCACGATCACCGACAGCGTAGTCATCGAGTCGTACTGCTCAATGTCCGCAAGCAGCATATCCGGCTTCAGAGTTCCCTCGTCAAGCTCCATAATCTCCTCAAGCAGCGCAAGTTTCTCCTGCTGTGTCATAAATATTACTTCCCTTCGTCAATAGTTTTGTAGCCGTCTTCGAAAAATTCATCAGTGTGGATCAACGGCAGAATATCATCCGCACTGATACATATATCCGCAGTACTCCACGAAAGCCCTACACCAAATCCGCAGCACATCGCGTGAAGCTCCCTGCCCTGTTCATTCCCGTAACTCTTCACCATGCTCACAGGTATAGACGCACATGAAGTGTTCCCGAACTCATCCAGAGACACCAGCACTTTCTTCATGGGGAAGCCCGATTTTCTGGCTATCTGCTTGATCACGAACAAGTTAGCCTGATGCAGCACAAGGCAGTCGTAATTCTCCGGAGCTGTCTTCGCCCAATTCATAGCTTCCTCAATCATCACAGGCACTTCACGCGTCGCAAACGTAAACACAGCAACGTCATCCATTCTGCTGGCCAAGTTCAGATTTTCCTGCGGAGGATCCGGATTCCTGTACATGCCGTAAGGTGCAATAATCGCTTTGCAGCCTTCGCCGTCAGTCCTTGAGACCATCAGGATATCTTTTGCGGCCTCGTCCTTCTCCAGCAGAGCAGCCGTCCCGCAGTCTCCCATCAGCCACTTTGTGGAATGCTGATGTTTTGTCGAGTATTTGGTAGTCCGTTCTTTGGCGACAGTATCACCGCACAGCAGCAGGCCTTTTTTGGCGTTAGATGTCTTCATCATGCTGGCGGCTATGTTGATCCCGTAGGTGAACCCTGAACAGCCGAGATTAACGTCAAAAGCTATGCAGTCCTTCGGCAGGCCAAGACGGTGCTGCAAAACACATGCAGTTGCCGGGAGTCTGTAGTCGGGAGTCTGAGTCACAAACACCAGCACTCCGATCTGTGAGGGGTCGAGATTCTTTGCGGCTAGTACCTGTTGCGCGGCGGCAAAGCAGAAATCCGCGGAGGTCTGGTAACGTCCGGCATCGTAGCGTCCCTTAACGCCTGTGTTCTTGGTGAACTTCTCTACAATGTCCCCTGCAGCACTGTCCCCGGCGATCTCGGCTATGCTCGTCCAGTTGTTGGAGACTGCCGCAGATATACAGGAGATTCGTATTCCGTTAATGGTTGTCTGTATCATCAAGTCAAACTCCTTGTGTGAGATAACCGCTGTCAATCGGTATGCATGCCCCAGTTATGAATCTAGCCGCAGGACTCAGCAGGAACGCGATCAAGTTAGCGACAGCCTGAGGCTCAACAATGCCCAAGTACTGACGCTGAAGCAGATTGTTGCTGTAAACGTCATCGCCCACGTGGTTAATGTATCGCTGCATCATGTCCGTATTCGTCATAGCCGGGGCTATAGTGTTGATGCAGATACCCTTTGCGCTGAGTTCTTTGGCCATCACTCTGACTGAAGCACTCATTGCTGCCTTCGAGCCGCTGTACGCAGTCTGTCCTCCGTCTCCTGTTAGGGCTGCCACTGATGAGACTCCGACAATGCGCATACCGGGGGCGTAACGTCCTTTTTTGGTGATCTGTCTGATTGTTTCGATGAAGCTGAAGTGATTTACTTGGAAAGTTTTTGTGAGAATTTCGTGGTTGAGATTCGCAAGAGGCCGTAGATTTGCTACACCCGCAGACCATAAAAGACCATATATGCCCCCCCCCCCAACAAATGACTGCTAATATCCTTTATGAGCGGCTCAATGTGATTCGTGTCGCTGAGATCCGCAGAGTAATACGAATGTCCTTCACCCTCAAGTTGTGAAAGAGTCTCCCGCAGTTTTTCCTCACGTCTGGCCACAAGCACTAACTCCGCCCCGAGTTTGCTCAACGTTATCGCGGAACAACGCCCTATCCCGGAAGAAGCTCCTGTAACAATAATCTTCCTGCCCGTAAAATCTACAAGGTCAAACATTTCTCCGCCTCCTAGCTCGCAGAATATCCGCCGTCTACCGGTAAGCATGTCCCTGTGATGAACTGTGCCGCAGGACTCAGCAAAAACGCCGCCGCAGAAGCTATATCCTCAGTCTTCCCGATGCCGAGATACTGCCGCCGTAAAAGTGCCTGATTGGGTGCTGCTTCGGGGCCTCCGCTGTCGTCGAGGTATCTGCGGTACATTTCAGTATCGATCATGCCGGAGATTATTGCGTTCACAAAAATCTGCTTCTCCGAAAGCTCATACGCCATACACCTTACGGCCTCATTGATTGCTGCTTTCGATGCGGAGTACGCTAAATGAGCCTTCTTCCCGACTAATGACGCTATCGATGACATCACTGCTATTCTCATGCCGGGGTTGAAGTACTTTTTCTTCGAGAAACACCGCACAAGTTCAACGAACGCGCATAGATTCACAGTGAGTACTTTCTGGAGGTCCTGAGGCTTCATCATCGTAAAAGGCCTGTCGTTGGTGATCCCTGCACAGTAAAACATGCCGTCAAGCGCACCGGAAGTGTCAAGTATATTCTTCGCGAGCTGCTGGATATTCTCAACGTCAGCAAGGTCATACGCAAAATACGAATGTCCTTCGCCTTCGAGCATGGAGAGAGTCTGTGTGAGTGCTTCCTCACTGCGGGCAACAAGAACTAGTTTTGCACCCAGACGCGAGAACATGACAGCCGAGTCTTGGCCGATTCCGCGCGATGCTCCAGTAACAAGAATAGTCCTGCCGCTCAAATCGACTAATGTGTACATAAATTCCTCCTTT
>JAFTBT010000056.1 GCA_017455085.1 Synergistaceae bacterium | reverse complement strand
GAATATGACGACTGGAGCGAGTGGGAAGACGTAGATGATGATACTGACTTCTCCGAGATGGTCGAGAATGAGACGGAGTTTGTTGTGTCTGCAGAATACGCTGGCGAAGACATGCGCCATGAAGTTTGGGCGGAGGTGCTTATGGATTTCACTGACGCTGACGGCGAAGAATACACATCCAGTTTCGGCGGTGAGATGTTCCCTCTGCTTGCGAAGGGCGACAGGATAGAGTTTTCTTTCCTGCTCAACGAGACAGAGATCCAGAACGGAAGAAACCTCAGACTTACGATTGCTGACTCAGGAAGTTATGTAGAGTACATAGTTGACGAAAAACTCAGCTCCGACATTACGATTGAGGCTCCCGAATCTGAAGACATACAGCCTGACGAACAGCTCATCAATGAAGTTATCACACAAAGCTATGAACTTGAGAAGGGCTCTCCTATCCTGTGGAGGCTCGGAAACGTAACAATATCGTCCGACGCTCTGATCTTTGAGGCAGCGGCTGATGACTTGGTGAAAGTTGCTGTTGTGCCTGCGAACGCTGAGACCTCACCGGTGAGCAAAGTTACTGTTACTGCAAGCACCATAGCAGGAAAGACTCTAAGGGGAGTGTACCGGATTCCTGTGCAGACATCTACGGACGGCCTAATGTGGAATGAAGATATTGTGCTGACGTTTGCGCCTGGCAGCCCTGACGGACAAGGCGGCGGAGGGAGCTGGAGTGATTCTCTGCTGGAGTCGCCCGGAAGCAGCTGCGGGACTCTGAACGGAGGAATTATGCTGCTGGTATGTGCGGTTATGATTCTAAAGGGAAGACGTTCACGGTAAAAATAGAGTC
Source organism: Synergistaceae bacterium (assembly GCA_017455085.1). The sequence goes on along the minus strand of JAFTBT010000056.1, from coordinate 39,247 downwards.
AGGAAGTCAAACTACACGGCTTCCTGATTTTTTGTGCAGGTTTATTCACTCCCAGCGTCTGTATACGCTCGCAAGCAATGCCCCCGAAATGTTGTGCCACACGCTGAATATCGCCCCCGGCACCGTCGCCATAGCCAGCTCCGGAAACGCAGACCCCGCAAGACTCGTCGCCAGCCCGCTGTTCTGCATCCCGACCTCCACAGAAAGTGCCTTAGTCTTCGCCGCATCCAGCCCCAAAAATTTACCGAGCATGAATCCGCACAAATACCCCAGCATGTTGTGCAGGAATACCACTCCAAACACCAGCATTCCCGTCGTAAGTATACGAGCCGCATTGTGAGACACTACACACGCCACTATCATGCATATCGTCGTCACGCTCACAGCAGGCAACACGTCCACAAGAGCGCGGGTGATCTTCGAGAACAGCTTGTTGATCACGAAGCCGAACACTATCGGGACAATAACTACCTGCACTATCGATATGAACATTGCGTACACATCAACGTTCACGGTTTTCTGAAGCAGCAAGTACGTTATCGCAGGTGTCAGGAACGGCGCAAGAAGAGTGTTTACGCTGGTCATGCCCACACTCAGCACGACATCTCCGCGTGAAAGATACGTGATTACGTTGCTGGAAGTTCCGCCCGGACATGTCCCGACTAGAATCACTCCCGCCATTAGTGCAGCATCGAGTGCAAAAGCAAGACTTAGCCCGTACGCTAATGCGGGCATGATGGTGAACTGTGCAAGACACCCGAGCAGGATGTATTTCGGTTTCGTGAAGACCAGCGCGAAATCTTTGAGTTCCAGCGTCAGACCCATTCCGAACATGATGACCATCAACAGCGGAGTAATCCAGCCCGTCTGAATCCACAAGGACGACTCCGGCACGAACAACGCCAAAAGAGTCACTACTACTACGATTACTGCCATGTAACGCCCGAAGGCATCACTGACTTTGCGAAGAAAATTCATGATTATCATCTCGCCAAAATCTTACCGCAAAAGTTGATGATAGTATATATTTTGCGTCTATATGCTCATGAATCTACTGCCTCAATCAGCGATAATAAGTTCATCACCACAAACTACATAATAAGGAGTGTATTTCTTCATGCCGGAAATCAGCAGAAGAAGTTTTCTCAAGGGTACAGCTGCCGGAGCTTTGAGCCTCGCCGCAATGGGAATGTTCAAATCCGCAGCAGGTGACGCATACGCCGAAGATACCCAGTCCGTGAAATGGGATCTAGAAGCTGATGTAGTCGTAATCGGAGCAGGAGGAGCAGGACTCCCCGCAGCACTCAAGGCTCAGGCTGACGGAGCAAGCGTGCTTCTGGTCGATGCCAACTGGGACGTAGGTGGACATGCAGCAGTCAGTGAAGGCTACCTACACAACGGCGCGTATATGTCCGTCCAGCAGAAACATGGTGTGCGTGACTCAGCAGACCTCTACTATTTCGACCACACCAGAGGTGTCCCAAACACTACCCGCTACAATGACCGCTCTGTTGTCCGCTCAACAGCCAACGCCATGCACGAAAGCTACGAGTTCTTCCTCGCAAAAGGTCTCGTAGTTCAGGACAGGCCTCCCTACAAACACGACTACTACAGGGCTCTCGCTAACGCCAACGAACCCGAAAGCGTTCCTCGCCAGACATATGCTGATGCCTCACAGTGGGAGAACATGTACACAGGTACAGCAGTCTGCGGAATCGGAGTGACTCGTCCGCTTGAAAAGTCTCTGCGTGACGGAGGGGCTAAGTTCCTGCTGAACTACCACATGGACAGCATTTACCGTGAAGGCGGAACAACAGGCAAAGTTCTCGGAGTCAAGGCCAGCTACACACCCCACATCATGCCCGGACAGTCAGAACCCCTAAAAAGTTTCTTCACTGACGGGAACATCGACATGACTCAGCCGAGCGTGAATATCCGAGCAAAGAAGGGCGTAATCATCTGCACAGGAGGCTCAACAGGCAACGAGGCATTCAGGACGATGTTTGACCCAAGACTCGGCCCGGAGTTCGACGGACTCGGAGGTATGCCGTTTTCCGATCAGGACGGCTCAGGAGAATTAGCGGCCATGAGAATCGGAGCAGCACTCGGAACTATGGCGGCATATGCCAACAACTCCGGAGGCTGGATCACAACTCCGAGCAGGTTCGGGTGCAGATACGGCTACGGCAAAGGATTCTCCGAGTACAGCAAAATATGGCCGTTAGTCCGCGCAAACGGAATCAAGCCAGATTTCGACAGCCTAATTATCGTGAACATGCTCGGCCAGAGGTGCGGCAATGAAGACAAGTACAACACCTCGAAATACGTTGAGGACAGATTTGACTTCTTCGACACAGCATTATCGTCCGTGTTCATTGACCCTAAAGGCGACGGAAATGCAGAGTGTTACGGCGGGCCTCTGTGGGCGATTTTTGACGCAGGAGCAGCAGAACGCAACGACTGGAACATGGTGCAGGGCATTGTTGACTACGAAGGCGGGTATGCTTTCAAGGCGGATACCCTCGAAGAACTCGCTAAGGCCGTAATCAATAAGTACTACGAGAATATTCACATGAACCCTGAAACTCTGGTTGAGACTGTCCGCAGATATAACGCAGCTGTAGACGCTGGAGTCGATGACGACTGGGGCAAAAAATCTCTGGGCTACAAGATCGAGAAAGGGCCGTTTTATGCGCTTTGGGCAGTGCCTTCACTTCATGACACGCTCGCAGGAATCAGAATCGACAAGAACTATCAGGTGCTTGACCTTGACGGCAAACCCATACCGGGACTTTTCTGTGCAGGAGAGTCTTCCGGAGCTATGCGCATTCACGGACTCGGACGCTGCATGACGGGCGGATACATTGCTGGAAGAGCAGCAGCCTCTGTTGACGAGAACGGACTCGCTACGGCATCGACAGCACTTGACCCGAAATTTGCAGGTATGGAGACAAACGACCTGACTGTGATTCGCAACAGGTATGATGTTACGTTCATGCCCGGCTCTGAGGCAGCAGCAAAGGCAGCAGCGGATTCGGCAGTCGGAGCAGCAGAGTCGAAAGCTGGAGATACTTACGTCGGAACGTCAGATAACGGAATGGGCGGGCCGGTTCAGGTGCAGATCAGCGTGAACGACAAGAAGATCACGGACATCAAGATACTCAAGCAGTCAGAGACTCCGGGAATCGGTGATGTAGCATTTGAGCCGCTGATCAAGTCCGCACTCGAAAAGCAGTCCCCGAATCTGGACGCAGTATCAGGCGCAACAATCACCACTAAGGCATTCTGTGAGGCTCTCACGAAAGCGATGGTGAAGGCTGGATTAATCGCTCAGTAGTTGAAGGATGGGGAGTCTGTAGGGAAATATGGACTCCCTGCTTTTGTGTCAGTGTTTGGCGGCAAAACGTGAGACCTGAATCCCGACCTCATACAGTGCATACAGAGGCACTCCCAACGCTACCTGTGAGATCACATCAGGAGGAGTCAGAATCGCAGCTATCACGAATATTCCCAGCAGGACATACTTGCGTTTTGCAGCGAGCATGTTGTAGTTCGTCCAGCCCGCACGTGTCGTCAGGTAGAGTATAGCCGGAAGCTGAAACGACAACCCAAACGGCAGTATGAAGCTCAGCAGAAAACTCACGTAGCTGTCCAGCGACAACATCGGCGACGCAAAACCTGTACCCTGCATCAGGAAGAAATCCACCGCAAAGCTGTACACGACCATGTAGCAGAAAGATACTCCCAGCAGAAACAGCCCAAGCATCAGCAGGAACATCCACCGTAATTTTCGCTGCTCCTCAGGATACAGCCCGGGCTTGATGAAGCTCCATATCTGCCAGATAATTACGGGACTCGCCGCGATAATCGACACTATCACCGAGACTTTGAACTTCGTCAATAATGCCTCAGACATAGCCGTGTAAATGATCCCTATGCCGCGTGCCTGAATCGGTGCTGTGAGCCACGACATAATGTAGTCGATCAGGAAACCGAATATCACACAGAAAAATACTGCTGCACTTACTCCGCACACAATAAAAACACGCCTCAGCTCGATTAAGTGAGTGAGGAGTGCTGAACGTTCATTGATTCCGCCGGCCATAGCTTAGGCTTTAGGTTCAGTGTCAGAGTCTTTTGTGTCTGCGGTTTCGTCCTTGATCTCGTTCTTGAAGTCCTTGATGCTTTTTCCGAGTGACTTGCCTACGCTTGCTAACTTTCCTCCGCCGAATAACACCAGCGCAAGAATGATGATTAGTATGATTTCTGTTGCTCCGAGCCTCATAATTTAGATTCCTCCGTTTGTGATGATTGTGGTTGTGATGGTCTGAAGGTATCAGCTTTTGCGTCGTTGATGTCTCTGGAGATTTCGCGGCCTATACTGGAGATTTCGGCTTTAGTGTCGTTGATGTCCTGTGTGATGTCACGGCCAAGCCCTGAGAGTTCATCACGCACTTCATGCAGGTTGCGGGTTATGTCGTTGTCCCTGACTGCTGAGTCCAGATCTCTGCGCAATGTCTTCGTCTCCTGTATGACCTCATCGATTCCGGTGTCTCTCCTGAGTTCGAGAATGAGCATGTGTATACGTTTTATTGCTCTGCCAAGCCAGCGGGCAACCTTCGGCAAATCTTCAGGCCCCACGAAAATATACGCTATCACCAGAATCAGAATCAACTCCGAGAATCCAACGCCGAACAAAATAACTGATACCTTCTTTCGGGATAATTATATTACTTTATGGACAGCTTCACGGTATTTCCTGCCTCGTACGAAATATCATTCGCCGTCCCCTTCAGCACTGCCAGTGAGATCGGGTCTGCATCCTCCAGCGGGTTCATGTCCCTTCCGCCAAAATGCACACTCATCACTGCCTCGCCTGTCTCTTCAGAGTACTCGACTACTGCGCTGATTTCGGGCTTCTCCAGTTTCGGAAGCAATATCTGCTGCACAAGCTCCTCAAACGCGAGCTGTATCCTGTTGCAAGTTTTTGGCGCAACAAGATTCTTACGGCAATAGTTCTCGATAGCGGCCTCTGTACCCGGAAAATCGTAGTCCCTGCTCGTGACGGCAAGCTCCAAAACCTTAAGCCTATGGATGAATCTGCGTGTCCTGTCCCTGCGAGGAGAGCCGAATATCTGCTGTGGTGTGCCGTCCTCGTAAATGCCGCCCTCGTCCATGTAGAACACTCTGCTGCTGACCGTGCGGGCAAAATTCATCTCGTGAGTCACTATCATCATGGTCTTTCCGGTCTTGGCCAAGTCGCGGATAACTGCCTGAACTTCACCGACCATTGTGGGGTCAAGCGCACTAGTCGGCTCGTCAAAGAGTATCACTTCAGGATTCATAGCCAGAGCTCGCGCAATAGCTATCCTCTGTTTCTGGCCTCCTGAAAGCTCATCGGGGTAGTTCAGCATTTTTTCTGCGAGTCCCACTTGACGCAGGAGCTTCATACCGTTGTCAAAGGCCTGCTGTTTGGATTCGCCCTTCAGTTTCACCGGAGCAAGCATGATGTTCTCGATGATGGTCAAATGTCCGAACAGGTTGAACGACTGGAAGACCATCCCCATTTTCTGACGGACTTTTGGGATGTTGCAGCGAGGGCTGGTAATTTCTTCGGTGTCCAGAAAGATTTTGCCTTCTGTGGGTTTTTCCAGCAGGTTTATGCAGCGTAACAGAGTGCTTTTCCCCGTACCTGAAGGGCCTATCACCGCGATAACATCTCCCTCGTTGATCTCGGTGCAGACATCCTTTAGTGGCGTAACGTTCTGGTAAACCTTTTTGACATGCTCAAGCCTAATCATGAGTCTCAACTCCCCGTAAAGTATCGTTGTGAATGTTTGTATCTGCCACAGGAAACGGAGCGGTATGTTCATGTCTATTCATGGGTATCAATCCCCGTAAAGTAGCGTTGTGAAATTCTGTGCCTGCCACAGGAAACGGAGCGGTATGTTCATGTCTATTCATGGGTATCAATCCCCCTCAAAATATCCTCCTTAGTCCTCTTTTCCGGCCTGATTCTGTTATGGATGATGCCCACAATAATATTCAGCAGCCCAGCCAGCACGAAATATATCGCCGCTACAGCTATCAACGGGAAAAATGCTTCATATGTCCTGCTGCGGACAATATCACCCATCTTCGTGAGGTCCTGCACAGCTATATACCCCACTATTGCCGTTGACTTGATCAGTGCCACAACCGAAGACTTATACGCCGGCATAAAATACAACGCCGCCTGCGGAAGTATCACCGTGAAAAACGTCTGCGTGTCCGTGAAACCCAAAGCATACGCAGCTTCCGTCTGGCCTCTGTCCAGTGCGCCAGTACCTGCCCGTAACATCCCGTAGAACCCCGCGCCGAACGTCAGCGTGAACGCGATAATTGCTACCCAGATTCCGGGAATATCTACCTTGCCGAAAATTATGTAGTACAGAATCATCAACAGCACCACTATCGGTGTACCCTCAATCAGCCAAATGAAGAAACGTGTGATCAGATTCGCAAAAACATTCCCGCCGCGGCAGAACAAGTACACCACGAAGCCCAGAATCGTCCCGCATACTATCGATAACACGGTGATGATCATGGTGTTGATTATGCCCTCAACGAACAGCCGCCATCTCTCTTCACGTATGAATGTCCGGTTGAAACTGGCCTTGAGTTCCTCGAAGAATACGCTTGCTTCCGACATGAATGCGTTTGCTTGAGGCTTGGCCGGAGACTCATCAAGTTTTGCGGGTGTTGCAGGAGTCACAACAGGTGTGCGGCTCGCTGCTGCCGGAGCTGTCTGCACAGTATCCTTCATGACAACGATATACGTTCCTGTTGTGGCATTAGGAGTTGAGGCGAACAATACATTTTCTGCACGTTCAGGCGTATATGCCATGCCTAAAGAGAAATCACACTTGCTTGTGTTCACTGAAGGTATAATCGCTGCAAAATTCATAGGTATCACTTCCAGCCCGTAACCTTTCGCTTCGCAGAACCTTACAGCAATATCTATGTCATAGCCGATTATCTTGTTGTCCTTGACATAGTTGAAAGGCATCATTCCGCTGTCAACGGCCATCCTGAGAGTCCCCTTAGGAGTTATGACAGGAAATTTAGTGTAGTTCCTAACGACCTTCTTGCTCTCGTCATTGCCTATCCACACGGAGTCGATTTCACTGATAGTGCCGTCATCCCACAACCCCTTCACGAACTCGCTGTACTCCTCGCAAAGTCTGCGGCCTTTCTCCGTCTTGGGGAATATTGCCCTCAGCTCCGTATTAGTGAGCCTGTCGCAGAAAAACGCAATATCCTTGTTGTCCGTCATCATGATTCTTGCGGTCTGGTCAGCCATAGATACAGCATCAATTTTCCCTGTTCGCAGAGCAATAAGATTATCAGCAGGGGAGTCATAGTACACACGCACTGCCTCAGGAATGAGCTCCTTGACGATTTCGGGGCTTCTTGTGCCAGACTGAACACCGATCCTTTTTCCTGCCAGTTCCTTCAACTTTGCGGACAGCTCCGAAGACATGCGCGGCTGAGTTTTTGGTGCGGCCTTCCTGATGACTAATGCGCATCCGGTTTTGGCGTTGGGTGAGGCGAAAAGTACCTGCTCTGCTCTCTCCGGAGTGATCGCTATGGTGCAGGAAGCAAAATCACATTTCCCGGACTGTACCGCCGCAATGATCGCTCCGAAACTCATCGGCATAATTTCGAGTCCGTAACCGTATTCTTTGCAGAACTTCGCAGCAAAATCGATCTCATACCCGACTATCCTGTTATCCTTGACGTACGCAAACGGTGCAAGCGAAAGATCTACCGCCATTCTCAGCGTTCCGTTCGTTGCAGGAAGACTCGCGTAATCCGTAGGCTGCCTCTTGGAGTCGTCGCGGCTGAACCAGATAGAGTCAAGCTCCTGAAGATATCCGTTATCCCACTGTGCTTTGATGAACTCGTTGAACTGTTCGCAGAGTTTTTTACCGGCCTCAGTCTTCGCAAATATGGGTGCAGCGTCAAGTTCTGCCAAAGGTTTGCCCATCAACGCAAGATCCTCATTGTCGATCATCATGAATCTCGCGGCGTTGAGTGCTATAGCTCCTGCATCAATCTTCCTCATCTTGAGAGCCGTAACTATGTCGGCCACACTGTCGAAGTACTGCACATTTGCTGTAGGTATGGCCTTCAGCGTGAAGTCTCCGTTGGGTGTTCCTGTCTGAGCTCCGATATTTTTTCCGGCCAACTCCTCAAAACTAGAGTACTCCCCTTCGGATTGTGCAGGCTGTGCCTTCATGACGACTATCACGTTTCCGGAGTGTGCTGTAGGTACTGATGAGAATAGTGCTGACTGTTCACGTTCGGGTGTGATGTGCATACTCGCGGAAAAATCGGTCTTGCTTGAGTTTATGGACGGAATCACTGCGGGAAATGCCATCGGGACAACTTCCAGACCATAACCGTGTGCCTCACAGAATCTCACAGCTATATCCACGTCATAACCCACAAATTGATTGTCCTTCATGTACACGAAGGGTATATCTGTCGGCTCTGCGGCCATCCTGAGAATCCCATTAGGTGCAGGAAGTTTTGAGTAATCCTTCAGTACGCGCTTGGTGTCATCTTTGCCGAGCCATACCGAGTCAATTTCCCTGATTGTTCCGTCAGACCATAGGCCTTTTACGAACTCGCTGTACTCTTCGCGTAAATTACGCCCCTTCTCTGTCGGTGAGAATATAGGTGCAAGTTCCAGACTCTTTAGCATAGGCTCGATATACATTATGTCGTCGTTCTCGATCATCATGTATCTGGCGGCATATACTGAGCAGCAAATGGCATCAACTTTTCCCGTCTTGAGGGCTATCAAGGCATCAGGAAGTGTGTTGAAGTACTCCCTTGCTGCTGTCGGGATACTCTCCGCTACGAGTGCATCGTTTGTTGTGCCGGTCATAACGCCGATTTTCTTGCCTGCAAGTTCCTGAATGCTGGTGTGCTTTCCACGCGGTGAGGCTGCCTGAGTCTGAGTGTCTGACTTCCTGACGAAAAGGCCCATTCCGCTCGTCATGTTGGGGTCTGCGAATAATACGCTCTCTGCTCTCTCCTCAGTGATAGTGACATTGCAGGCCGCAAAGTCGCATCTGCCGGACAGCACAGCCGGAATCATCGCTCCGAAATTCATCGTGGCTATCTCCAGCCCGTAACCATAGGTCTCACAGAATCTCACAACAAAATCCACGTCATACCCTACGATTCGGTTACCCTTCATGTAAGCGAACGGCATACAAGCAGGATCCGCTGCCATCCTCAATTTTCCGTTGGGTGCTGGAAGTTTTGAGTAGTCCTTCACGACTTTTCTGCTGTTATCTGCACCGTACCATATCGACTCGAGTTCCTGAATAGTTCCGTTTTCCCAGCATGATTTTGCGAACTCGGAGAACTGCCCGCAAAGTTTTCGGCCCTTTTCAGTTTTCGCGAATATGGGAGCGCATTTGTCATCAGTGAGAGGGGCTCCTAACATGGTCATGCCAGAGTATTCGGACGTCATGGCTTTTCCTATGGGAATATCCGTGCAGAAGGCATCAACTTTTTCTGTGCGGAGTGCTGTAACCATATCCGTCTGTGTTTCGAAATACACGCGCTCTGCTGTCGGGATAAACTCGCTGACTATTTGCGGAGCGATTGTGCCTGTCTGAACAGCTACCTTTTTTCCTGCGAGGTCGTGAATAGTTGCGTACATGCCTGAAGAAATTTCGGGAGCAGATTCTTGTGCGGGGCTTTGCGTGTTCATCACGATCAACACTATATCCGTCTGAGCGTTCGGCACTGACGAATACAGCATAGTTTCTGCGCGTTCCTCCGTCCACGTGATGCTGCCTGTGAGGTCGCACTTGCCGGTCTTGATTGAGCCTAATATCCCCGCAAAATCCATAGAGTACACTTCCAGCCTGTAGCCCTTAGCCTTGCAGAACATCGTAGCAAGCTCAATATCGTAGCCCGTAATCCTGTTCTCCTTCACGTAGGCGAACGGCATACGTCCTGTGTCTATTGCCATCTTCAAGACTCCGTTGACATCCGGCAGCTTCGAGTAGTCCTCTATAGTGCGTGCGTCCTCGTTGTCGCTGTAGACCCATTTATCCGCGAGCCTGTCGATAGTTCCGTTGTCCCATAGTGTCCGCAAAAATTCCTCGTATTCCTTGCAGAGTTTCCGGCCTCTTTCTGAGCTGGTGAAACTGGAGTATGTATTAGTGCTCTCGAGTGGCTCAGAGATATATGCTAGGTCTTTTTGTGCGGTGGTCATATAAATAGCTGTCGGCAAAGTATTAGCAAATGCAGATATCTTCTCGTTCCTGAGAGCGAGAGTTACAGTGCTAAGGTCGCTGAAGTACTCTATCTTTGCGTCAGGGATCTTCTCCGCCACAAAAATATCGTGGTTTGCGCCTAAGATGATACCTACTTTTTTGCCGTTCAGGTCCTTAAGCTTCAAGGTGCTTGCTCCAGATTTTGCGGCTGATTTTTGGGGAGATGGTGTGCTGACGGTCTGAGCTGTGGACTGTGTGCTAACGGCCTGAGCTTGTGTGCTGATTGCCTGAGATGCGGGCTGAATGTCTGCCTTCCTGACCACGAAGACGTTTCCGGATCTCATGAACGGGTAGGAGAACAACACGCTTTCTTTGCGCTCCTCCGTGATGGTGAATCCGCCAGCTCCGAGATCGCACTTGCCCGACTGCACCGCCGGAATGATCCCTGAAAAATGCATCTGTACTATTTCCAGACCATAGCCGTATCTTTCACAGAACATTATGATTAAGTCAACGTCATAGCCGACAATCTTGTTATCCTTCACGTAAACGATTGGGTAATAATCGGGATCAACTGCCAGCTTCAGAGTCCCGTTAGGTGCTGGTAATTTAGAGTAGTCCTTGATGGTCTTTTTGCTTTCGTCAGGACCGAACCATTTGGCATAAACTGCGTCTATAGTGCCGTCATCCCACAGTGGTTTGACGAACTCGCTGAACTGATCGCATAACTTTCTGCCATTGTCTTTTTTGGAGAATATCGGTGCTATATCAACATGAGTAAGCTGTTCCCCGAAAAGAGTCAAACTGTCGTCCTCAGCCATAGCTGCTTGAGCCATCTCTAGGGCGGTACACACAGCATCAACCTTCATAGTCTTTAGTGCCGCGAACGTGTCGGGTGTTGTTTGGAAATACATCAGGTTTGCGTCCGGGACATATTGCAGGGCAATGCTGGCGTGAGTCGTTCCGGTAGTAACGGCTATTTTCTTTCCGGCCAAGTCCTTGAAGCTGGAGAGTCTTGCGCGCGATGACGCAGGCATTTCTGGAGTCTTGGGTGCTGGTTTTGCGGCGAGGGGACTGTCTGCGGGGACGGCCAGCGTATTGGCAGATGCATGATACGGAAGCGAGAACAGTAGATTTTCTGCGTGTTCATCAGTCGGCGGAAGGTCTGCCAGCGCAAAATCGCACTTCTCCGACTGCAGAGCAGCTATTACTGCGTCATATGCCATCACCTTAAAATTCAGGCCGTAGCCGTATGCTGCACAAAATCTCACCGCTAACTCAGTCTCAAAACCTCCGAGCTTGTTACCGATGTAGTAGCTTAACGGAGGATTTGCACCGTCAGTCGCCATAGTAAGCACTCCGTTAGTTGCGGTCAGAGACTCGTAATCAGGCATACCCTCCTGCGGATTTTCTGAACTTGTCCACCTGTTTATGATGGAGTCCAGTTCTCCGGTATTCTTGAGGCTTGTGATAAATTCGTCCCACTGAGATTTGAGCTTGAGGGATTTTTCCGCCTGAGGAGGAAAGCCTACAGCAATATCTACACTCTCTTCAAGTAGTGCATTCAAAGGAGCAATGTTTTTATTCTCCCGCATGAGCGCGTGCAGCACAGGGACATCACATACAAATGCAGAAATCTTCCCGCTGGACATAGCCAAAACCATATCTGCAAACTCGTTGTAGTAGGCTATCTCAGAATCCGGAAGCAGCCTGTGTACTATCTGCGCCCATATATCAACGCCGGTAATGACTCCTATGCGTTTGCCGTTGAGCGGCACAATTCGGGGGTCTTCTGCCGAATGGATAACATTTGTCGGAGCGGCTTTGTGTGAGGCGAGTACTGCAATGTTCGTGGTAAAAGTGTAGTACGGCACAGAGAACAGCATTTTTTCTGCGTGTTCCTCAGTGAGAGACAGAGCAGCAAGCGCAAAATCACTCTTTCCTGACTGCACGCTCGGCAATATCCCGTCATAGTTGACGATCTTGTACTCCAAGCCGTAACCGTATGCCCGACAGAATCCCACAGCTAAGTCAACATCTAGGCCTGCCAGCTTGTTATTCTGGAAGTAGTTGAACGGCGGATAATCTCCATTTGTCGCAGTCCTGAGTACTCCGTTCGGTGAGGAAAGCGATTCGTAGTCCGGAATGGTCTTAGCGGATTCATCTTCACCTGTCCATTTCTGCACAAGGGCTTCGAGTTTTCCGGCATTCTTGAGGGAAGTGATGTACTCATCCCATTGGGCTTTGAGCTTACGGCCTTTTTCAGTCTGCGGGAAAACTACACCAGCGTCATAACCTTCTGGGAAATCCTCATCCAGCATAGCAATGTTTTTGTTCAGTGCCATCAGGTATTTCAAGACTGGCTCATCGCACGGGAAAGCCTCGATTTTTCCGCTCTCAAGTGCCGCAATCTGATCTGCTGTCGAATTGTAGTACACAAGTTCAGCGTCAGGAAGTATCTTGCTGAGAATCACAACCCATTCGTCAACGCCTGTAGGGACTCCGATTCGTTTACCGTTGAGATCCGCAAGAGCTGCATATTTTTCGGAGTCATTATTCGCTTCGGCAGCAGCACTCACGTTTTCAGCAAGCACTGCTACTTTTGTGGTGTACGTGTAGTACGGAACGGAGAGCGTCAGTGTTTCCTTGTGTTCCTCAGTGAGTGACGCACCAGCAATGGAAAAATCACACTTCCCAGTCGCTAGGGCTGGCAGCATTCCAGGATAAGACATAAGCAGAATCTTCAGGCCGTACCCGTATCTTTCACAGAACCCCGCAGCCAAATCCATCTCAAAACCTACGAGCTTGTTCCCGCTATAGTAGCTCAGAGGCGGATAGTTCCCGTCACTCGCCATGACAAGCACACCGTTCGGAGCAGAAAGTGACTCGTAATCCGGGAGGGTCTTTGCGCCTTCGTCTGTACCTGTCCACTTGTCCATGAGGGCATCGATTTTGCCGGCACTCTTTAGCGCAGTGATGTATTCATCCCATTGGACTTTGAGTTTTTCGCCTTTAGCGTCCCTGCGTAAAGCAACTGCACTGCTGTAGCCTTGAGCAATATTTTCGTTCAGGACAGTGATGTTTTTGTTCACGGCCATCAACATAGCCATTGCAACATTACCTTCAAGAAATGCGTCTATCTTTCTGCTCTCAAGTGCTGCGGCAAGGCTGGTAATATCGTTGAAGAACAGCACCTCAGCATCAGGGATTAACTCTTTCACCAGTCTCGCCCAAGAATCTACGCCCGTCTGAATGCCAATCTTCTTGCCCCTCAAGTCAGCAAGGCTTGTGTATTTTGCTGGAGATGTCGCATGATTATGGAGTGTTGACGTTGTTGTAGGGTTTGCCTGTGATTGAGGAGTATTCCGTATTACCAGAATTGACCCGCCGGTGTAGGTTGGTTCGGTGAAATTCACGCTCTCCTTGCGTTCTTCGGTGATGGTGAAGCTGGCGATACCTATCATGTATTTTCCGGACTTCACTGCGGGAAGTATCGCGGGGAAACTGATCTCATCAATGCTTGGCCTGTAACCGTATGCTTTGCAGAAACGCGTGATAATATCGATCTCATAGCCCACAGGCCTCCCGTACTTGATATACGTGAACGGAGGAGTCTCAATTTCTGCCGCAATCCTGATAGTTCCGTTAGTGTCAGGGTATTTCTCGTAATCAGGAAGAGTCTTCACGCTCTCGTCCGTCCCTGTCCAGACACTAAGAATATTTTCACGAGTGCCGTCTGCCTTTATGGAGCGTATGAACTCGTCAAGCTGTGCACGGATTTTGTCGCCTTCTGGTGATTTTGCCACGATAAAAGCGTTGTCGAAACTGCTCAAGTATTCATCAAAGCACCTGACTGTAGAATTTGTTTGCACCACATCACGAGCCATTTGCGCATCAAATGTCATAGCGTCTATTTTCCCTGAGTTAAGGGCAATAACAGCATTCCCAGCCCCGTCAAAGTATACACGTTCAGCGTCAGGCAGCACTTCCTGCACAATCTGGTCATGTATTGAGCCAGTGAAGACTCCTATACGTTTACCGTTGAAGTCCGAAATTGACGAATAGCCTTTGTGTTCGGAGGCCACACTCTCAGACGCAGGAGCATCATCCTTCACCAAAATTACTATATCTTCAGAGTAGAGAGTATCCGAAAAATCAATCTTCTCTGCGCGTTCAGGAGTCACAAACAGGTTAGACATCACGCAGTCAACATCTCCGACAATTGCGGCAGTGATTAATCCCTCGTAGTCGTAGAGCTTGAACTCCAGCTCAGCACCCAGCCATCTCGCTAAACGCCTCGCAATTTCTACGTCTGTACCCGTTAATGTAGTACCTTCGTAGTAGCTGAACGGCATAAGGAGTCCGGTTGTGCCGACAACTAATTTTGTGTCAGCTTTCTCCGGAACAGGAATATCCGGCATGGTGTGATTGTTGTCGATTATCCAGCGTTGATAGAGAGCCTGAAATGTTCCGTCTGCCTGAACTTCTGCAATAAAGGCGTTGAGTTTATCCTTCAGGCCGGGATACTTTGCGTTTTTGGAGATACCTATAGCTATTTTGATGGGGTCTCCTATTTTGCCGGGAAGTATCTTGACTCCGGAGAGACCATTAGCCATAGCAGTTTCAACCTGTACTATCGCCTCAACATATGCATCTGCTTTACCTGACTTCACAGCGTCATATGCTGGTTGTGCGTTCATGTAGAGATTCTTTGCTTTGGGCAGTTCTCTCTTCACAGCTTCGTACGCAGGCCCTGATCCTGCCACCGCAATAGTATACGCGGGATCGTTAAGCTGCTGGATGGAGGTTACCGGTTTCTTCTGGGACTTGCCAGAATCTCCAATACATCCTCCGCAGGTTATGGCAAGCAACAGCATAAAGACACCTGCGAATCTTTTGCAGTCGAAAAATTTCATGTATTGCACCTCGAATCATAAATAGGGATTGCTAGATTATACAGCCTGTGAAAAATGGGTAGTAATGATTCTGCTATAATGGCTCAAATTTCCCCAAAGGAGGCAACATATATCATGATAAGTCTTTCCAAAGGCCAGAAAGTAGACCTCACCAAAGGCAACCCCGGACTCTCGAAATTAATGGTGGGTCTCGGCTGGGATGTCAATAAGTATGACGGGCAGGCAGCATTTGACCTCGACGCAGCAGCATTTCTTCTCGGAGCAAACGGAAAAGTCAGCAGCGACTCAGATTTTGTGTTCTACAACAACACTAAGCACTCTTCAGGCTCAGTGCAGCATATGGGCGACAACAGAACAGGTGCAGGCGAAGGAGACGATGAAGTTATCCGCGTGGACTTGGCCGCAGTTCCGGCTAGTGTGGAGAAAATAGACTTCACCGTCACGATTCATGAGGCTGAAGAACGCAGACAGAATTTCGGGCAGGTCTCGAATGCATTCATCAGGATAGTTGATGACGTGAAGGGCGAGGAACTGATCCGGTACGACTTGGGCGAAGATTTCTCGATTGAGACCGCTGTAGTCGTCGGAGAACTGTACAGGCAGGCAGGAGAGTGGAAGTTCAACGCAATAGGTTCGGGCTTCAAGGGCGGACTTCGGGCGTTGTGCCAGAATTATGGGGTAAACGTATGAAGTACGAGATACTGCATCAAGATGCATTCCCTGTAGTGAGCTGCGACCTAGTGCGTGGCGAATCACTCAAGGCTGAGTCTGACGCAATGGTGGCTATGTCCGCGAATCTTGACGTGTCCGGATCTATGGGCAAGGGCGGAATCTTGGGAGGGCTTGCACGGAAATTCCTGACTGGTGAGAGCTTTTTCTTCCAGAGAATCACAGCCACACGCGGCGCAGGAAATGTACTCTTAGGCCACAGTGCACCGGGCGGGATCGTTGACGTTATGCTTGACGGGAATCATGGCCTTCGCGTCCAGAAGAACGGGTTTCTTGCGTCAGAAGAGTCCGTAGAAGTCGATACAGCCATGCAGAATTTGGCGAAGGGGATATTTTCGCGTGAGGGATTCTTCATCCTGAACGTTCACGGAAAAGGTGTAGTGTTCCTGTCGAGCTTCGGAGCTATTCACCCGATAGAGCTTGCTGACGGTGAAGAAATCATCATCGACAACGGGCATCTGGTGGCTTGGCCGGACTACATGGACTACAAGATCGAGAAGGCATCTTCCGGATGGTTTTCGAGCATTGCGAGCGGTGAGAGCCTAGTGTGCAGATTCAGAGGGCCGGGAACAATATTGATACAGACTCGGAATCCGGACTCGTTTTCTGCGTGGATGAAGTCAATGATTGGACAAATAGGCTGATAAGGAGGCAGGCAAGTATGGCTGTGAATTTGCAGAAGGGGCAGAGAGTAGACCTCAAGAAGTCGGACGGTGATGCTTTGAGCCGCGTGATGATAGGCTTAGGCTGGGACGAAGCAGAGCAATCGGACATAGCACCAGCAAAAGGCGGATTCTTGTCGGGGCTTTTCGGGGGAGGAAGCAGCAGCAAGAGAGTCCACAACATAGACTGTGACGCTTCGGTGTTCGTGTGCCGTGACGGAAGACTCAGGAGCAGCGATGATGTAGTGTACTTCGGGAATCTTGAGCATCCTTCCGGAGCGATCAAGCACATGGGCGATAACTTGACCGGAGAAGGTGAAGGCGATGATGAACAGATATTCATAGACCTCATGAAGCTGCCTAGAGAGTGCGATAAAATTGTGTTTGTCGTGAACGTCTACAAGGCTCACGAAAGAAATCAGCACTTCGGGATGATCAAGAATGCATTCATCAGGATATGCGATGACTCGACCGGACAAGAGATTTTCAGGTATGACCTGTCAGAGAATTACAACGGAATGACAGCGATGATTTTCGGGGAGATCTACCGGAGAAATGACCAGTGGAGATTCAATGCAATCGGTCAGGCGACTACTGACGAAAGTATCACGGAGCTGGCAGAAAGATTCAGGCACTAGGTACGAAGTTTCTCCTTGCTGTAGCTCACGGGAATGCAGGGAGAAATTTTTTTGCGCTAAAATATGCTAAACACCCACAAGGAGGAATTATCATGAAGTTCTATGATCTGGAATGGCTCGCTGACAAATGCGGCACCGAGAATAAATACGAGATCACCGCAAAAATTGCAGCAGAAGCCCGTCGCGAAAGTGAAGAGGCCTCGCTCGAAAAAGGCACTCCCGTAAACGAACGCTATATCTCGAATGTGTTGCAGGAAATCGAGGAAGGCACCAGCCCCGTAAATGCTCCCAGTATCACGACTCCCAATGTTACGCTGGAAAACTGACCGCAAGATTCTGCTCGGCATCACCGGAGGAATAGCAGCCTACAAGATTCCTCAGCTCGTCAGGCTCATCACGAAGGCCAACTGTCACGCAGAAATCATCATGACCGACTCGGCCAAGAATTTCGTTGCACCGATGACTCTGGGGACTCTTTCTGGGCGTGATGTCTGGACGGACTCAGATTTCGGCCGCACAATCCCACACATCAAGCTGACACAATGGGCTGACGTTTTCGTGATAGCTCCCTGCACAGCAAACACCCTCGCAAAAATCGCTCACGGTCTCGCCGACAACCTGCTCACTTCCGCCGTGATAGCTGCATCGTGTTCGGTGTTGGTCTTCCCCGCAATGAATGACCGTATGTACGAGAGTCCTGCCGTTCAGGAAAATATAGCCATCCTCAAGCGCAGAGGTGTATTCGTTGCTGAGCCTGATGCCGGAGCGTTGGCGTGTGGTACTTCCGGAAAAGGAAGGATGCCCGAACCCGAAGAGATCATGCACGAGATCTTCAGGGCGTTGTGTCCTGTGCATGACATGTCCGGAAAACACGTGCTGGTTACTGCCGGGCCGACTCATGAATACATTGACCCAGTGCGCTACATCTCGAACCCCTCAAGCGGGAAGATGGGCGTTGCTGTTGCGCGGTCTGCGTGGTACAGAGGTGCGGACGTGAGAGTCATTGCTGGCCCTGTTGACGTTGACGGCTATGATCTGGACGTTGTGCGTGTGGTTTCTGCGCAAGAGATGCTCGAAGCTGTGAGGGCAAATCTCGATTGGGCGGACTATGTCGTGAAGACAGCGGCAGTTGGTGATTATCGGGCTAAGAAGTTCTCCAGCAGCAAGATCAAGCGCGAAGGGAGGGACTCTCTTACTCTGGAGCTTGTACAGAATCCGGACATTGCCGCAGAAGTCGGAAGGCTCAAACGCAGCGGCCAAGTGCTTATCGGGTTCGCAGCAGAGACCGGAAACGTGATAGATCATGCCCGCGAAAAGTTAGCCCGCAAGAATCTCGACTACATACTCGCCAATGACGTACTCGCTGACGGTGCAGGCTTCAGAGTCGACACGAACACGTTGCGCCTCATCCCTAGAGACCCCGCAAAACCTGAACAGACATTCACAGGCCTCAAGGAAGATATAGCCTTCGAGATTTGGAGCAATGTCCTCACTTGTTGAAGTAGCTGTGCCGGAAATGCCTCTTGATGTCCTGACGTATAGGACTGATTCGGAGCTTACTACCGGCGCAAGAGTCATCGTTGAGGTTCAGAAACACCTGCATACGGGATTCGTGATAGGTCCTGCGCAGAAAGATTTACCCCCTGAGATCGATATTAAGCCCATCGCCGGAATCATAGACGACTCACTCATGACTGACCCGGACATTTGGGACTTGGCCGCGTGGGCAGGTAAAGTGTGCATGTGCGGAGTGAACACTGCATTGCGGGCGGTATTCCCGAAGAATTTCTACACCGGAGAAAAACTCGAACACCCTCCGGAATTTCTGAGGCATGAGCATAGTTTCACAGAGATACATTGCTTTAACCCGTTTGACACCGAGCGGGTTAATTTTTATGTCTCGGAACTGGAGAAGCCCGAACGCACACTAATGCTCTTCCCCACACGCGAAGCCGCCAAATATTTCTACGATAATACTCTTCCTGAAAGTCTTAAGCATGAAGCCGTGTTGTGGCCGTATGCTAAAAAATGGGAGGTCTGGCAGCTCGTCAACGCCAAAAGATTCCGGATAGTCATCGGAGCTCCCGGAGCAGTGTTTGCGCCGCTTATGCCTGAGAAGATTATTGTGGAGGACGAAGCCAACACTAACTATATTCTTCCGTACGGCCTCAAGATTTCCGCAAGAAGCCTCGCAGGCAGACGCGCCTCATTTCTCGGTGCAACGCTCATACTCGGCGGACGTATGCCCTCCCTGAAGACCTACATGCGGACTCACGAACACACAGACACCAAGCCCGAACGTAAGGACATCGTGATTGCGGATATGTACTCGTCACGAAAGGAGGCACTTCACGGGATCGACGGCAATATACCGTTGACGTACTCGCTTATTCGCCGGACATATACCGAGCTGCTGAAAGGGCATAATGTCATGTGGATTCTGAACAGGCAGGGAGAGTCTCAGGAAGTGTACTGCGAAAGATGCGGGCATGTCCTGAAGTGCGAGGAGTGCGGAAATTTTATGCGCTCGTTCAACGACGGGGAGATGCTGAAGTGCAAAGTATGCGGTGCTTTGAGGGAACTTCCCCATAAGTGCGAAAAGTGTGGAAGTGAATTTTTTATTGGGAAGCGTCCGGGAATCGAGGCACTCGCGAAAATGATTACTCCGTACTACAAGAACATCAAGCTGTACGTGAAGGGAGCGCGTAAGTCATCAATGAGGGGTCTGATTCTGACGACTAACAGGGGGCTTGAGATTCTCGGTGATGTGAAGCCGAGTCTGGTTGCGTGGCTGGATATTGACGCGGAACTTTGGGGGGATGCGTACGATTCACGCTATAGGGTGTTCAGCAGACTGTATGACAGCTATTTTGCGGGGAGGACTCGTGAAGAGCGGAGAAGGGTATTGATTCAGTGCAGGAGAAGCGGGCGGAAAGTTGCGGAGTTTCTTGCGCAAGGGTGTGGAAAATTCTGTGAGGACGAACTCACCGAACGCAGGGACTTCATGATGCCGCCATGTGCCTACACTGTGGAGCTTGACAGCAGGGGTAAAATACCACGTGAAGAAATCGCAGACATTCTTGAGGATAAAGGGCTGTTCGTGATGGATCCCGGAGATGAGGAGCTGCCGCTTAGTGTGAGCGTAGAGTCCCTTGATGAGATTCTGGGTATCATTGAGCCGTATATTCATGAGCTGACAATCACGGTAAAGAGCGAGTAATCTTTGACATATCCCGTTGAGTGTGATAAAACCTGCTAATTCCAAAATACTAATGGGTGTCTCTCGGAAACCACCCTGAACAAAACGAGGAGATATTATTATGAGAAAACTACTTTCCGAACTTCACAATGCCTTGCTCACTGCACCGCCGTTAGTCGTATCGCTGCTGTTCCTGTCCGTTGTGGGAATGAACCTGCTGGCCAACAAAAGCATCAACACCGGAGTCGACTGGCTCGCGCTGGACTGTGGGATTCTGTTTTCGTGGCTTACGTTCTTGACGATGGACATTCTCACGCAGAGCAGGGGCCCAAAAACAGCGACAATGTTATCGTTTGCAGCACTGTTGATGAATCTGCTGATGGCAGTAATTTTCTTCGCAGCTAGCAAGATTCCCGGCGTGTGGGGTGAAAGTTTCGTAGATGGCAGCGAAAACATCCTGAATACTGCGCTGGATAACACCTTCGGGGGTACGTGGTTCATACTGTTGGGAAGCTCGATAGCCTTCATGTGTTCCGCAGCGGTGAATAACTTCCTGAATCACGGTGTCGGAAAATTCACGGGGTCTCGTGGTTTCGGGAGCTTTGCTGTGCGTGCGTACGTATCTACTTTTGTGGCGCAGTTCGCGGATAACATGATATTTGCCCTGTTGGTCAGCAAGGTATTTTTCGGGTGGACGCTGCTGCAGTGTTTCACGTGTGCGTTGACCGGAGCAGTGTTAGAGCTTGTGAGCGAAGTAGTATTTTCCCCGTTAGGCTACAGTCTGGCAAAGGGGCTGCTGTGTAAAGGATATGTCATTCAGGAAGCATAAACCATGATTGCATTCATAGCCACTATCGGACACACACAACAGAAAAAACTACTAGTGATGTATTTTCCCGCAAAGGCTACACCAAAGGGATATAAACCATGATTGCATTCATTAGCGGCAGTTCCAGCGGTATCGGTCGAGCCATAGCCGAGAAATTTCTTGATGAGGGTGCTGAAGTCGTGGGCTTTGACGTTGCAGAACAGGCTATCAGTCATCCGCGCTACAGGCACATCATCCACGACATAAGGGACGGCGAAATTCCGGCTGCTCTTCCTGATCCCGAAATAGTCATAAACTCCGCAGGTACTATCGACGAATCCCAAGCACTAGCCGTGAATCTTGAGGGAGCTGTACGGTTTGCGGGGCTATTTCTCGGAAGTCCGGTGCTCCGGTCTGTGCTGTTCATAGCCTCAGCATCAGCGCGTAACGGTGCGGAGTTCCCCATGTATGTCGCCAGCAAGGCCGGACTCGTGGGCTACATGAAGAACCTCGCGCTAACTCTCGCAAAACGAGGCATAACCTGCAACAGCATTTCTCCGGGAGGAGTCATTACCCCGATGAATCGTCATATTCTGGAGGATGAGGCTCTATACACTGCCGTCAAGAACGAGACTCTTTTGGGCAAGTGGGCAGAACCGGAAGAAATTGCTGCCCTGGCGTGGTACCTCACAGTTGTGAATCGCTCTATCACCGGTGAAGATATACTCGTCGATAACGGCGAAATGCTCAAGTCAAATTTTATCTGGTGAGGCTAATTAGTAATCTTTACGTTTTGAGTATTCAGCCCTCAATGTTAGAATGCAACACAAATTTTCCCAGACATTGCAAAAATTTACGAATGTCCTTAAAGGAGGAGTATTATTCTAATGTCAATGAAGAAAGTTTTAGTGCTAGTAATGGTAATCTCAGTTCTCGCGGTATCAGCTACAGCCACGTTCGCCGCCACAAAGAAAAATGCCTCGCAGGCAGCAACAGTAGGCGGTGTAGGAATCGTAGACCGTGGAGAAATCCTCAACAACCACCCCAACCTCGAAAAGATCCGCCAGCAGTTAGCGAACATCGCCCGCCAGAAGGAAAATGAAGCCAAAGCCGCCGCAGACAAAGAGACTGACACCACAAAAAAGGCTCAGGCAGTGCAGGCCAAGAGAATGGAGCTCGCTCAGGAAGAACAGAGACTCATGGCACCGATATACAGAGATTGCGAACAGGCAGTGCGTGAAGTTGCGGTGAAGAAGAAATTGACGCTGGTACTCGATAAGTTCGTGGTACTCATCGGCGGAGAGGACATCACTCAGGACGTGATTCAGCAGCTAGCGAAGAGTAAATAGCCTGCTCACTCATAAAACCAGATGCGTAAAATTCTTGCGATATTCGTAACGATTTTATGCCTGACGGTTTCCGGAAACAACACGGCGTTCTGCGCTCAGTCTCACAGCTGGGAGTGGAACGTCCTTGTTATTCCACCTTCAGGCGGTTGGGAGACTGAACCCGGGAAATCCATCAGCACAGCACTAACTTGGTGTGAGCGCGAAATTTCCGAGAGCAGTTCCGGAGTCGGCGGGCATGACGTGAAATTCATCAAGGCCGAAGTTTCTGGTGATGTAGGCTCGTTTCAGGCATTGGGCTTCCATTATGGCAGGGACACTATAGCCGTGATGAGCTTTGCGCAGCTTCCGGAGCTGGATCGTGTTCTTGTGTCGAAGATGGCCGGGCGTGATGTGCCGTTGATTCTTGCCGGCGGTGAGAGCGTGATAATAGACCGTGCAGGAAGACCCATAGCGAATATATTTGCGCTGGATCTCTTCAGGGACTACAGGACAGTTGCATTCACGGAGTACGCAAAGAGACTCTATGACCGCGAAAAACGTATAGCACTAGCCGCGAGCAGATTCACAGTGAATCAGGAACGTGAGGCCAAGATCTGCTATGACCTTCTCGACAAAGCGGGGTTTATGCCGATGCCGTATTGGGCGGATGCTTCAGCTAGAGATTCTTTTGGGATGATGGCCGAAGAGATCGAGAGCTTCGAGGGCGAAAAAGCCGGTGTAGTGATCTCGTTCATGGGGAGCATGGCCACGCGGGAAATCTGGCGTAACTTTATGCGACTTCGGAGCAACTGGCAGCTCTGGAACTGCGCACAGCCGGACAGTACATATCTTTCGTGCAGGTATATGGTTTTCGCTGACCAGAATATTATGCTCGCGAGTCATGGGGATTTCATCGAGACCAAGCGCATGATGTGGCGGGAAAGAGCTATGCAGGTGAGCGACTATGTTGCTGCGGGAAAAGCAATAGCCCTGTATGAGTGGCTGAAGAGAGCAATAGAGCTTATGCCTCAGCCGGTGGACACCCTGAACAGAATGCAGCTGCTCGTGAATCTTGGCCGGGTTCGTGGTGTGCCGTTTGGGAATCAGGTTCTGAATATGGCTGCGAATCTTCACAGGCCTTCGGAACGTGATGTGTATATTGTGGATGTCAGGAACAGAGAGTATTCATATTTGGACACTGTGAGGGTGAAAGGTCTTCCGTATGTCCAGATGGATTAATGCAGAGGAGGAGTGTATATGAGTGCTTTGACGATAAAGAAGATACAGGCATTGCTTGAGACTATAGTATGGCTCATTGCGGTGATGGTGATGATTGTCACAGCTCTGCCTGTCGGAATGGTGCTGATGTTTGCGGGAATGCTGCTCAGGTTTGTTCACATTGAGGCAGTATCGAGAGTTGCGGACAGGTTCATGAAGTCGCTGATAGGGTTTGTGATGTTCGTGACGCGGAGAATCAGAATGCGTACACGAGAGATTGAGGCAGCGAGGGCGCAATGATTTACACTGAGCTGGTGAACAAGGCGATAGATATTGCGTACGAGGCTCATCATGGGCAGAAGGACAAAGCCGGAAGACCGTATTTCGTTCACGTTATGCATGTGGCGGAACAGATGGATGATGAATATTCGGTATGTGTTGCGTTATTGCATGACACTCTGGAGGATACGGATGTGAATCCCGGAATGCTGGAGAGGATTTTTCCGCGTGAGGTTATGTATGCGGTGAAGCTGTTGACGCACAAAAAGGATACTGACTACTTCGAGTACGTTCGGGAAGTCGCAAAGAATCCCATAGCCCGGAAGGTGAAACGCGCTGATCTTGCACATAATCTTGATGCTGCTCGTTTTGATGGAACAGGCCGAGTACAGTCCGAGCGGCACAAACAGAAATACACCCAAGCTCTGGAAATCATCAACAACTCCCAATAACAAAAATGTGTACAGACGGAAGTGATTAACCTCATTTTCTGCCTGTACACAGTAATTATTCTCAGCCCAAATACTTCACAAGCGTAGAACGAACTGCTCCGACACCTGCAAGCATTTCCTTGAACATTCCAGTAACTTTACTGGCCAATCCCGCATCATAGAGATTCACCCCGAAAAGATTGCTGTTGCTCAAAATCGGCTCAAGCACTCCGTCAGCACTTTCCGGCTCACCGAGTTTCACGTCCTTCAACGCACTCTGAAGCTGTGAAAGCATCGGATCAGCACTCACCGGCATAGTTTCTCCCTTGTCGTCAACTCCCAGCAAATAGCGCAGCCATCCCGCCAACGCCAAAGGTATCGCGTTCAGTGAGGCAGTATCCAGCTTTGAGTCCGCCTGATAGCTCTTGAGGGTCTCGCCGAAACGTACGGGGATTTTCTGGCTCGTGTCTGTCGCGATTCTCTGGGGAGTGTCCGGCATAAACGGATTCGGGAGTCTCTGCGTGATGACCTCATCGATAAACGCTTTGGGGTCTATTATGCCCGGATTGGTTACGACAGGCAGCCCCTCAGTGTAGCCTATGCGTTCGACTAATGTCTTGAGTTGCGGATCATTCATCTCGTCAGCAATGAGCGTGTACCCAAGCAGGCAGCCATAAACTGCAAGAGCTGTGTGCAACGGGTTCAGGCATGTAGTAACCTTCATGCGCTCGGTTTTGTTGACGGTGTCGCGGTCGGTCATGTACACCCCTGCTTTTTCGAGTGCAGGCCTTCCGTTGGGGAATCTGTCCTCAACAACGAGATACTGCGGGACTTCAGCGTTCACGAACGGCGCAATGTATGTATTCTTTGACGTGATGACCGGACTCATGTCCTCAAAGCCCAGAGCCGTCAAATTGTCCTTAACGGAATCAGCAGGTCTCGGAGTAATTTTGTCGATCATGCTCCACGGGAAAGACACCTGCGATTCATCGCTCAGCCACGCGATAAATTCCTTGTCGACGAATCCGTTTGTTTCCCATGCTTTAGCGATTTCGAGTACACTGCTCCGGAGTTTTTCGCCGTTGTGGCTGCAATTGTCCATACTCACGACAGCAATAGGCTTCGCACCAGCCCTGAACCTCTCCAGCAGCAACGACGCAGTAACACTCATCGCGTGTTTGGGCTTGTCCGGACCGGAGGCAATATCGCTCTCGACTACTCCGAACAGATTCCCCTTCATGTCGCGCAGAGCATAGCCCTTTTCTGTGATGGTGTAGCTGACCATTTGCAGCGAGGGATTCACGAACACAGCACGAAGCTTTGCCCACTCGGAGGGGTTGCTGCTGTCTGCTCTGATTCCGCACGCGATGGAGGCTATTACGGATTTGTCGGTGTTTCCGTCAGGCTTGAGGCTCACCATGAGGGTCATACTGTCGTGAGGGTCATATATCTTGTCGATGATCTCGTAGTCGAAAGTTTCTGCGGCTATGATTCCGCTCTGAGCAAGTCCCTCATTCAGAAGAGTCTGCTGAAGGTCAGCGATGAACCCCCTGAAGATATTACCTGCACCGAAATGCACCCACACAGGATTTTTCGCGGTGGCCTCGCACATTTTTTCCCAGTCGAATTTTGGCAGGACTACGCCGGCTTTTTCCCACGCGGTTTTGTCCTGAATGCCCGAATAGTTCAGCTTCACTAGTTATTCACCTCTCTCTATAGCTTCCCACAAGCCATTGATATACGCAGCACCTAAAGCCCTGTCATAGAGTCCGTAGCCGGGTCTGGCTTTTCTGAGTCCGTCAGCTTCCTCCCAAATCATTCTGCCGTGATCCGGACGCACATACGTATCTGGGCATGTGTCGTGAATCGCCTTCATGATTGCGTACATGTCGAGGTCTCCGGTTGATGACAGGTGAGAGGCTTCGCGGAAATGGTGATGCCCCAAAAATTTCACGTTCCTGACGTGCATAGCTCCGATTCTGTCCATGCTGCCGAAGTGGCGGATGACTGAAGGCACATCATTATCGGGGTTTGAGCCGAAAGAGCCGGTGCATAAACACACGGAGTTAGCCGGTGAGTCGTGAAGGGCAATGATTTTGTCGTAATCATCCTGACTGTGCGCGATTCTGGGCAGCCCAAAAATCGGCCAAGCAGGGTCGTCCGGGTGGCAGGCCATACGTACGCCGCACTCCTCACACACTGGGATCACAGCGTCAAGGAAATACTTGTAGTTCTTCCTGAGCATGTCCGGAGTCATTCCCTCATACTGTTTGAGAGTCTGCTCAAGGATAGCGAGTCTCTCAGGTTCCCAGCCCGGAAGACTGAAGCCCTGTGAATCTTCTGCGGTCTTCTTGACGATCTCTAGGGGTCCCATTTCGCCCAAGTCCTTTTCGTCAAAATAGAGACTGTTGGAGCCGTCTTCAGGGATTACCCGCGCCAGGTCAGTCCTCAGCCAGTCGAACACCGGCATGAAGTTGTAGATTATGACCTTTACGCCGTGTTTGGCTAAGTTGCGAATAGTGGTGATGTATGCGGCTATGTATTCATCGCGCGAGGGAACCCCCATCTTGATATCTTCGTGGACGTTGACGCTCTCGATAACCTCAAGCTCCAGACCTGCGGTGTGAACTTCATCAACAAGAGCCTTAATTTCCGGTTCTTCCCAGACGACACCGGCGGGCTTCTCAAGCAAACCCATAAGGCCGGTCATTCCGGGAATCTGCTTTATGTACTTCAGCGGTACAGGGTCGGAATTGCTCCCGTACCAGCGGAAAGTCATCTTCATAACTATGTGCCTCCTTAATCGAATATCAGAGAGATTTTGCGGATTGAGGGGTCTCTGCTGTCCACAAAGTCGAATGCTTTTTGTGCCTCCGTGAACGGGAATGTATGTGACACTGCGCCGTTCAGGTTGACTTTATGCTCATTGACGAGCTTGATAACTTCGCCGAATTTTCTGTTTTGGAGTCTTGAGCCTCTCACGTCAAGTTCCTTCGAGGTGATGACAAACTGGTTGATTTCGTCGGGAGCGACGCTGAATCCCATAGTGATGACTCTTGTGGCGTTTCCGGCGGCTTTGCAGGCGTTGAGCAGGCTACCTTTTACGCAAGCGGCATCGATTGTGACAGTAGGTCCGTAGCCTCCGGTGAGTTCCTTTGCGCGGGCGACTATGTCCTCAGTGCGTGAGTTGATTTTGGCAGTAGCACCGTTAGCGAGAGCTTCGTCAAGTTTGGGTTCGTCAATGTCGGCGACGATTATGCTGTGAGGGTTGAAGAGTCTGACGATACGCAGCAGACTGCTTCCCAGAGCTCCAGCACCGATGATCATGACGTCGTCTTCGCTTTCGAGCTGAGCGCGTGAACATGCTTGAACGGCAATAGTTGTGGGCTCAATCATGACAGCGTCTTTGTACTCCAGAAATTCTGGCAGGACGTAGCAGTCTGTTTCTGGTACGGCGATGAACTCTCTGTAGCCGCCGTCGATGTGTACGCCTCTGACCTGAAGGTTTCCGCAGACGTTTGGGCGGTGTTTTCTGCAGGCGTAGCAGTGTCCACAGGGTACGACTTGGTCGATGATGACGCGTTCGCCGATTTTGCGTGTGGTGACGTTTGAGGCGACCTCGACGATTTCGCCGACGATTTCGTGTCCGATGACTCTGGGGTAAGTTGCTGCGGCGTTAGTGCCGTGGTAGATGCCGACATCTGAGCCGCAGATTCCGGAAGCCTTGACCTTGACGAGGACGTTGTTGTGTTCGTCGATTTTGGGTTTGGGCATGTCGATAATTTTGAGTTCGTTAGGTTGAACGATTTGTACTGCCTTCATGAATAAATGCACCTCCTAAAGGTTTTTAGTCCTGATTATGCGGGTGAGTGGGTGGGAGCATAATCAGGACTTCTCGCTGCAAGCGAGACTATAGTGTTACGGACAGAAATCAGCACTCTTGCTCCTGTAGCTTCTGCTAATGCCGTGAAGCAACCCGACAAGCTACATGGTTATGTGTAGCATTATTACTGTCACACTCTCTGCTATGCCGTAAAGCAACCCCACAAGCTACAGGGTGATGTGTAGCATTATTACTGTCACACTCTCTGCTATATGCCGTAAAGCAGCCCCACAAGCCACAACGTCACAGGCGGAAAATACGTTACCAACAACAGCACAGCAAAGTTACAGATCAGGAACGGCACTATTGCTCTCGTACCCTCTGCTATTGAGATTTTTCCGATTGATGACGTGATGAACAAACATACTCCAACAGGCGGAGTCGTCAGCCCTATAACAAGATTCAGCACGCACATCACTCCGAACTGAATCGGACTCACTCCGATTGACGTAACCACCGGCAGCAACACAGGGAACAATATCGTCAACGCCGCTATCGTCTCCATAAAGCAACCCACAAACAGAAGGAATATGTTGATGATCAACAGGATTATGAACTTATTCTGCGTCACTGACAAAATCCAGTTCGCTATCATCGTGGGAATCTGCTCCTTCGTCAGAACATACGCAAACACATTCGCGAATCCCACAAGCACCATTATTCCCGCTGCTCCAACCATCGAGTCACGAATCACTGCCAGAGCTATCTTGATGTTCAACTCACGGTAAATGAAGAACCCCACAAATAGCGCATACAGCACCGCAATAATACTCGCTTCCGTAGGCGTAACTATTCCCGTCAGAATCCCCGCAAGAATAATCACCATCATCAGCAACGCCCAGAATGCCTCACGTCCTGACGCGCATATCTCCCTGAACGTCGCGCGCTTCTCATTCTTGGGGTAGTTCCTCTTCACCGAGATCACCCACGCAACTATCATCATTCCGATTCCCATCAGAATACCCGGAATGACTCCGGCAACAAACATCTTCGACACAGATATTCCCGTGAGAGTTCAGGCCATAATCATCGGCACTGAAGGCGGAATTATCGGGCCTATGCATGAACTCGCCGCAGTCACAGCCACCGAATAATCAGCATCGTAGCCATCCTTGATCATCGCAGGAATCAGAATCCCTCCCAATGACGCAGCATCTGCCGCCGCAGTCCCGGATACTCCCGCAAAAATCATTGACGCTCCGATATTGGCGAGGCCGAGTCCACCGCGAATATGCCCTATGACCTTGTCGCAGAACTTCACGATCTGGAAAGTTATACCGCCGGTGTTCATGAGGTTGCCAGCCAACATGAAGCCCGGTATGCACAGAAGTGTGAAGCTGTCCAGTCCAGAGAAGAATCTTTGCGCAAACGTAACCAGCGGCATGTTCTCAAGGAGGAAATACAGAAGGCTCGATATTCCCAGACAGTACGCCACCGGAAAACCTACGAACAGAAATACTACAAAGCTCAGGAATAACACTGCAACGCTCATTCAGTAACTACCTCCTCAACGTTATAATTGCCTATGGTCTCCTCTTCAGGGGACTTCAGCAGGTCTTTCGTGTCCGTCCCGAACAGAAGCAGGATGATTTTCACCGCATACGATACCGCCTGTAGTATCACGAACAGCAGAATCGAAAAGTTAATCCACTGCATGGGGAGCTGCATTGCTGTAGATACCATCCTGAAACGCAGGAACACGAATCTCGGCACAGAGTAGTACGCTAAATAGACATCAAACACTATCAGAATCAGGCACACAAGAATCTCATAGATTTTCTTGAACTTGTCCGGAATTTTCGAGGTCAGAATGTCAACACGTGCGCACTCGTCCTTCATGGATACTATTCCTGCTCCTACAGCAACGGAGTATATGAACAAATAGCGGGCTGCCTCTTCTGTCCATGAGGGAACAAACGGAAGGAATGTGCGGCTGAATACCTGAATGACCACTGCACCGATATAGCCTATCATTCCGATCACGGCCAAGCATGACAGCAGCCAGTAATATACTTTGGTCAGAAATTTCATGATTAGAGACACCTCCTAAGGCGTGAAAAAAAACCGATGCAGAGACTTTTTCGCTCATACATCGGCGTAACGGACTGTGTTATTTGGGTTCAGCAGCCTTGATCTTGTCGTAAAGGGGCTTGAGGTATTTGTATTCACCCTGCATAAGTTTCTGCATTGCTCCGTCAGCAAGTTTCGCAAATGCCGCTTGGTCTACGTCATTCACAATCGTCATGCCCTTTGACGAAAGGAAGCCCTCAAGTTCTGCCTCGTCCTGCAGGAACAATTCATGCTCGTATGCCTGCATCTCTTTGCCCACAGCCAACACTATATCCTGAAGGTCTTTCGGGAGTGCCTGGAAGCTCTGCTCTGCCATTGCGAAATACAGCCATGTGCGGAGGTGTTCGGTCTTGCACAGATATTTCTGTACCTCGTAGAAGTTTCCGGACTTGATCATCGCTAAGGGGTTCTCCTGTCCCTGAATAGTTCCGCTCTGAAGGCTGGTGAACACTTCAGAAAACGCCATAGGTGTCGGCTTTGCTCCGAATGCCTCGAACGTTGAGACAGTGATCGTTGACGCAGGTGTACGGATGATCATTCCTTTGATGTCGTCAGGAGTCTTGATTGCCTTGTGGGCGGTAACATTGCGCGGGCCTCTGACGAAATACGCAAGGCACCTGAAGCCTGCACCGTCCATCAGCATGAGGTTCTCGATTTCTTTGCCGATCTCTCCGCCTGCAACGGCCTCAACATGTGCGTTGCTGGTCATCAGGTAGGGAACGCCAAGAATCCCAAGCTCCGGGACGTAGGTCATCATGGACTCTCCGGTTACCACGATATCAACTCCGCCGCCGGTCAATGCGGACTGGATTGTGTCGATCTCATTGCCGAGCTGGCTGTTGGGGTAAACCGTTACAGCGATTCTCCCGTTGGAGCGTTTCTCGACTTCCTGCTTGAAAAACTCGCTTGCCTTGTGCCATGAATGGCCTTCATCGACAATGTGAGTTACCACAATGGTATGATCTGCCGCAAATGCAGCTGCGCACGACACTAAAAGCATCGCTAACACTAGGGCTGAAAGTTTCTTCATGAGAATACTAACCTCCTATGATTGATATGAAATGTTGTGTTGAAGAAATTGGAGGTGTTAAAAATTATATATGATTGCACCGGTAAACGATACATAAAAAATCAGGAAGTCTCTCATAGTAAAAATAACAGTTGCTGAGAAACTCCCCGCATAAGAAATCTATTCGTCCTCTTCCTCGTTATCGTCAGAGTCAGAGTCAGAGTCAGAGTCATACTCAGGACACGGAACACGATACATTATCGCCGTCAGCACCGGAATCACTAACAGAGTCAGTATCGTACTCATCGTGAGTCCCGCCATAATAGTAACTGCCATCGGCCCGAACATCACATCCCACACCAGCGGTATCATCCCCAAAACCGTAGTCAGTGCAGACATCGCTACAGGCCTCAACCTCGCAATCCCGTCCTCAACTATAGCTTCATACTTGTCGCGTCCTGCCTCAAAATCCGCGCTCACCTGATCCAGCAAAACAATCGAGTTCTTCGCCAGCATTCCCACAAGTGAGAGAACACCTACTATCGCCATAAAACTTATATCCATACGCGCAACAGCAAGCCCCATCACCACGCCAATTAGTATCAACGGAAGCGATATGAATATTATTATCGTCTGCCTGAATCCGTTGAACAGGAACACCATTATCGTGAACATGATCAATATTGCCGCAGGAAACATCACAGCCATTCCCTCAAGCGACTCATCAGAAAGTTCATGCTCTCCTCCCCACTCTATGGAGTACCCAATCGGCAGAGTCATAGCGTTGATTTTCGGGGTGATCCTCGCAAGCATAGCATCAGCGTTCTTCCCAAGTTTCACCTCACTCATCGCAGTAATATATCTGCTCCGGTCTCGGCGCATGATGATTCCGTCCTCAAACACAGTTTCAAGCTCAGTGAACACCGTACCCAGCGGCACAGACTTATTCAGCGTTGGAGACCACACAGGAAGCGAACTCAACAGGGCAATATTGTTGCGCTCACTCGGAGTCAGGGCTGCATATATTGCTAATGACTTGTCCCCGTCACGAAAAGCTCCGATAGCCATTCCGGTTGTTGCTGTCTGGATAGCGTAGTTTATCAGCGGACGGCCAAGACCCAAATTCTGCATCTGATCCTTCAGAATCTTAGGCCGAATCACTTCTACAGGCTCTCTCCAGTCGTTGCGCACGAACTTGCTCGAACTATCAGCCTCCATCACAGCCATAGCTTGACGCGCTAGCCTCCTCAACACGTCCGGCTCTTCACCGTAAAACCTCACGCCTATCTTCTCGCTCATCCCTGAACCTCGCGCAAACAGCCTGCAATACCCCTCAGCTTGGGGCATGTGTTCGTCAATGTACTCTTGTGCTTTCATGAGGGTAGGCCGAGTAAATTTCCCGTCCTCAGTTTCCACCATAAGCTGCGAAAATGCCGTGTTGTTCTCCGGTGGCGAATACGTCAGCATGAATCTCAACCCTCCGCCGCCAACAAACTGGGATATATTCTTCACGCCGGGCTGTGCCTTCAGGTAGTCCACTAGCTGCTGAGTCGTTTTCTCCTGCGCCGCTAATGATGTGCCTTCCTGACTCCAAAGGTCTATGTTGAAGTACACCGTCTCCGCATCAGGGAAAAATGATGTTGCCATACGCGAAAATGTATACATTGACACTCCGAACATTGCCAGCGTGATTATGACCGTCAAGAGTCTGTGCCGCAAACACCCCTCAAGCACCGCCCTGTATGCCCGGAACAAAAAGCTGTTGTACGGATCGCCCTCTTTCTTTTCCGCCTTGATCATGACTTTTCCCAGAACTGGCGCAACTGTTAGAGCAGCTACCCAGCTCAGAAACATAGATATTCCGATAACCTGAAACAGGCTCCGCAAAAACTCTCCGGCCTGCATTTTCGACAGGCTCACAGGCGCAAACGCCAACACCGCTATGAACGTTCCCCCAAGCATCGCCCAGATCGAGCTGTTCACGGAGTCCGAAGCAGCATCGTCAATCGTCATGCCTTTTTCTGTGCCGACAAGCATTCCTTCAGCTACTACTATGCCATTATCCACGAGAGACCCCAGAGCAATAATCAACGCCGCAAGTGAGACTATCTGCAACGTAACTCCCATCTGATTCATGATTACCAGAGTCCCCGCTACGGTGATGAGCAATACCAGCCCGATAAGTAATCCCGAACGCAAGCCCATAAATATCAACAGCACTCCGACAACTATAGCCACAGATTCGGCCAAATTAATCACGAAATCATTCACGGACTTGGTAACCTCTTTTGACTGCATGTATATCGGCGTAAGCTCTATTCCCACAGGACGAAAAGCCTCTAACTCCTTCAGCCTAGCAGCTACAGCATTGCCCATATCTACAACGTTTCCACCCGCAACTGTCGAGATACCTATTGCAAGCGCAGGACGGTCGTTGAACTTTAGCTTGAAGCTCTGAGGTTCTGCATAGCCCCGTCTCACTGTCGCAATCTCACGCAACCGAGTCAGGTTTGCTCCTGCACCGCCTATCACGAGATCCTCGATGTCCTCCACCGAGAGAATCGCGCTTGTCGGTGAGATTCGTATGTACCTGTCGCCTAGAGTGATATTGCCCGAATCGTTGAGGGTGTTCTGCTGAGTGAGTGCTGCAAATACTGTTAGCGGAGAAAGCCCAAGTGTCGACATTCTGGACGCAGAAAACTCTATGTATATTGCTTCAGTCTGTTCACCGAGAATCTTCACGCTCGCCACACCCGGAACTAGCACTATTTTCTTCTTGAGGAAGTCCGCATAATCATACAGCTCCTTCATGGTGTAGCCGTCACCGATCAATGCGTAGTACTGCCCGTAAACTTCCCCGAAGTCGTTATTCACCAGCACAGTAGCTCCCGAAGGCATGTATACTTGCGCGTCGTTGACCTTCTGGCGTAATTTGTCCCACACCTGCGGAAGTTCGGTTGATGTGTATTCGTCCTTAATGTCCACGTAAATTATTGCGAGTCCCGGCGTTGATCGTGAACGTATGTGCTTGATCTCGCCCATAGCCTGCACAGCGTCCTCGATTCTGGCCGTAACTTCCTGCTCGACTTCGTAGGCACTTGCGCCCGGGTACACTGCCGAAATTACTGCGGTCTTGATGGTGAATGAAGGGTCTTCAAGTTTGCCGATCTCGAAATACGCCATCACTCCACCGACAAGTGTCAATAGGCAGATGAACAGCACAGCCCTGTAGCGTTTTATGCTCTCTCTTGCAATATCCATGTGTATTATTCCTCCGAAAGTCTGACTCTCTGGCCTTCATGCAGGAAATACACCCCTGCTGTCACGATCACGTCCCCGTTGCTGAGGGTATCGCCGTCAATCTCAACAGTGCCGTCATTCCTGAGCTGTCCGACATTCACCGGAACACGTGAGACCTGTCCGACCGCGTAACGCCACACAAAATTGCTGCCGTTTTCGTTGCGGATGGCTGTTGTTGGGACGTAATACTTCGCATCATCATGTACTGCCTCATTGCCTCCAGAAAAATCTGCCTCAACAGTTACGGCCATTCCTGGAAGTATGCGGATATAGTCCTGTCTGGGCATGGTTGCGCTGATGGGATAAGTGTTTGCTGCGGTGGCTTGCGGAGAAATTTCCTTGATGGCCAGCGGAAAAACTTTATCAGGCAACGCCTCAAACCTAGCATTCAGTGTAACAGCGTCATGATTTTCGCGGAGATCCTGAAGGCTTTTGACGTTGGGGACTGGCGCGAGTAACACGTCATTATCCGGAACGTTGAAGACTATTTCCAGCGTGGAGATGTCCTGCAACACAAACACTGTCTGCTTGGCCGTAACGTCCTGAAAGTTTTCGACTGTCCTGTCCGTGATGAGTCCGCTGAATGGTGCGCGGAGTTCTGTATCACGTAGGGCATCACGTGCGGATTTGAGGTTAGCCTGTGCGGAATTGACGGCTGATTGAGTCACGTCGAGCTGAGTCTTGACGGAGTCGTACTGAGCCTTTGCGATGACCTTTTGCCTGTAGAGATTCTCGTAGCGTCTGAAGTCGGTTTCTGCGTTTTTGTGCTGGGCTTGTGCCTGAGAGAGTGCGCTTTGAGCCTGTGAGATTCTGGTGTTGAAGTCTCTGGGGTCGAGCGTGGCCAAGAGTGCCCCACGTTTGACGCTTGCGCCTTTTTCTGCGTTGATGCTGCTTAGTGTTCCGGAGACCCTGAAGGAAAGGTCTGCACGTTTTGAGCCCTGAACTGTGCCGAAGTATCTGCGCGTGAATGAGTCTCTGCCGCC
Source organism: Synergistaceae bacterium (assembly GCA_017455085.1). The sequence goes on along the minus strand of JAFTBT010000056.1, from coordinate 3,511 downwards.
CTGAAGTCTGGTAGTGCGTACGGGACGGACTATTTCGGGTTCGGGTTCGGGTGCTTGCTGTTCACGGAAAGTGCTTAACCCGTAACATATGCCTGCGATTATGAGAATGCCTATTGTGATTCTGATGAAGTGTTTCATGTGGTCAGCTCCTTGTGAAATTTTGTGTAAATTATAGATTCAGTGAGTCTTTTTGTCCTGATTATGCTTACTGTTAGTTGTAACAGGCTTGATGATTTCAAAGCTATCGGGGCTGTATAATGCATTGATACACAACAAAGGAGGAATCTTAAGTGATCAGTAAATTGTTGAGTTATTTGAATCCGTCAGCATCATTTAGTCTGTTTGAATTTAATTTCAATGTTAATATTGATAAACCCAACAATATATTTGGGGGAAAAAAAACATGACTCTGGCCTGAGTGAGGAGATAATCAATACTCATAAGAGTAAAGCCTTTAAGTACTTTTTATACATTTGAGCTGCATTGTTGTTCATAGTACTCACTACATATATTTGCCTAAACAGGGCATTCGATTATGCAGACACAGCCGCTAAATTTCATGACAAGCCCGATATCACCAATAACCCCTTACCAGAAATGACTTCATCTATCATCACAGCAGATATTCCAGAAGAGCCGTATTCAGCCGGAATAGATGACGCAGAATATCATGATAGCTATATTCTCAGGCTGGATTATCCTGAAGGAGCATATAAACCTGAACAAGTGCGCATAATATACAGTGACGGGACTACAGCCGCCGCATTCTGGAGTTATGACGGAGTGGAAACATCCGGAAAAGAATGTTTTCTGCTGCGGTTAGGAAGCATTACTCCTCCTTTGCCCATAGGTACAAAATGCGAAATTCCTGCTGGTGTACATGTTGTTCCGGACGAAAGCATAGAGCTTGAAGAGGTCAACGGCAAAAAATACATAGTCTTTCTCCGTACAGAAGGCAAGCTCAGAGTCTATCAATAACTTGTGCTATAATCCCCTGCAAAATTCACCCAATAGGAGGCTATCGTCATACGCAACAAAATATTTTTGTCAGTTATCGTGTTTATGTGCCTGTTAAGTTCTGTTTATGCCGCTGATAAACCGGCTGAGGAAGTGTTGTATCAGGTTACGCGCTGGAAATGGAATCCCGCTACTGCAAGGCTGGAAATCGACTTCACAAAGACTACTGGAGACTACAAGCGGACATTTCACATTCCAATGATGTACGGCGACAGAAGCGATATATTTTTTGTGAAAGGCGTTTATTGCAGTTCACAGCTCACAGTACCCAAAGACTGGCGCATCGACTGCAACCCCAGCCACGTTGACGGCATAGGCTGCAAAGGAAATGACAATGGAGCCAAAGGAGTTTTCTTCAGTCCTGGAGACACAATTTTTATCAGGCGAGGAACAGACTTAACTATACGTTACCTCAACAAAGAAGACATGCTGCCTTTCTATAAGGACAGGAAGGAGATTACTTTCCCTGCCATGAAGAAAGACAAGCGTGCTGTCAGAGAGTTTTCACAGAATCAGCTCAACCAAATAGAAGCCCAGTTGAAGGAAGCAAGCGGAAAAGTAAATGATAACTGCAAGCAAGTTAATGTGCAGAAAAATACACAATTCTCACTTCCTGCTGGATGGTTCATAGATACAGATCCGCCTGCTGTTGAAGTCCTGAGAGGCGAAGGCGAGCTATGTTTTGGAGGTATTCGTTTTCGTGAAGGAGACACCGTTTTATTCAAGCACAACACAAAAATGACTCTCCGTCAAATGTACAACCCCTAAAGAATATCAGCCTGAATTTCCCGTTATCATTTCTCAAGCAAAAAGCCCCCTCACAAGACAGGGGGCTAAATTATGCCTAGTGTCCGTTATTCGTGGTCGTTCTTGGTGCTGAAGTGGAACATCACGATTCCCAGCGGCGGGATAGTCAGCGGCAATGAATACGGATATCCGTGGCAGCCCACCATATCGGCCTCCATACCTCCGCAGTTCCCGTTACCGCCTCCACCGTACTTTGTCGCGTCACTGTTCAGAATCTCCTTCCAGAAGCCAGAGCGAGGCACTCCGATTCTGTAGCCATATCTCGGAACAGGCGTGAAGTTCGCAGCGCAAAGCACATACTCGTCATCACTGTTGCCCTTCCTGAGCCAGCTAACTATGCTCTCCTGCCAGTCGGAGCAGTCGATCCACCTGAACCCGTCCGGTGAAAAATCCTTCTCGTAGAACGGCTTGTACTTTTTGTACGCGTTGTTGAGGTCCCTCACCCAGTCCTGAATGCCCCTGAAGTCCTCTTTCTCCAGCAAGTGCCACTCAAGAGCTGAGTCGTGATTCCATTCGAGTCCCTGCGCAAACTCTCCGCCCATGAAGAGCAATTTCTTGCCGGGATGCGCCCACATGTAGCCGTACAGCAGCCTCAAGTTCGCGCGTTTCTGCCACCAGTCGCCAGACATCTTGTTGATGAGTGATCCCTTCCCGTGAACAACTTCGTCGTGTGAAAGCGGCAGCATGAAGTTTTCACTGAACGCATACCAAATCGAGAACGTAAGCTGATTCTGGTGCCAGCTGCGATATATCGGCTCAAGGCTCATGTATTCCAGAGTGTCATGCATCCAGCCCATGTTCCACTTCATCCCGAAGCCCAAGCCTCCCAAAAATACCGGACGCGTCACCATCGGCCAGTCAGTGCTTTCTTCCGCGATTGTCTGGATCGTCCCGAACCTCCCGAAAAGTTCGCTGTTCATGTCGCGCAGAAGTGATATTGCTTCCAGATTCTCGCGGCCTCCGTAAATATTGGGAATCCATTCGCCATTTTTGCGTGAGTAGTCCAGATACAGCATAGATGCCACAGCGTCGATTCTGAGTCCGTCAGCGTGGAAAACATCAATCCAGAATGCAGCACTGGAGATCAAGTAGCTCCGGACTTCGTTGCGGCCGTAGTTGAAGATGTAGCTTCCCCAGTCAGGATGGTAGCCCTTGCGTGGGTCTTCGTGTTCGTAGAGGGCTGTACCGTCGTAGCGTGCGAGTCCGAAGTCGTCTGTCGGGAAATGGCTCGGCACAAAGTCCAGAATCACAGCGATTCCCTTTTTGTGCAGGCTGTCGATGAGATACATCAAGTCCTCAGGAGTCCCGTACCTTGCTGTCGGAGCAAAGTAGCCTAACGTCTGATAACCCCATGAGCCATAAAATGGGTGTTCCATTAACGGGAGAAACTCTACAGCGTTGAAGCCCATATCTTCGCAGTATCCGGGAAGTTCTTCGGCCATTTCGCGGTAAGACAGCGAGAGTCCGTCGTCCCAATGTCTGCGCCATGACCCCATATGTACCTCGTAGACACTAAGCGGAGCGGAGAGGTTCATTTTTTCGCCCCTGTGTGCAAGCCATTCGGAGTCGCCCCACTCGTAATCTGACCAGTGAACTATTGATGATGTCTTCGGAGGAAGTTCGAACGCGCGGGAAAACGGATCCATCTTTTCCTTGATCTCACCGTGCGAGTTTCTGATGTGGAACT
>JAFTBT010000055.1 GCA_017455085.1 Synergistaceae bacterium | reverse complement strand
CCTCGAAAACCACTCTTGCGGGGTCTTCCCTGTCTCCGATTCCGAGGGGGTGTACTTCGATTCTCGGTCTGCCTTCAGCGACTGACGGACACACCTCCAGCATGTGCGCGCCTAAGCTGTATTCTTGGCCGGGCACAAGATGATATGTGTAGTCCTCCATGAAGGCACTTCCGCCGGTCTGACCCTGAGTCATGAACTTGATGATTGCCGTCATGGCGGAGACTTTCCAGTCGCCTTCAGCACCGTAGCCGTATCCTGAAGCGAGCATGTGCTGTGTTGCGAGTCCCGGCAACTGGCGCATACCATAAAGATCCTGAAACGTGTTCGAGAACGCGCAGCACCCTTCAGCGTCAAGCATCTTCCTCATGGCTATTTCTTCGCGTGCCTGATACCGGATTGACTCGATATTGTCCGTGGCTATGTCGTAGAGTGATTCATATTCCTTCATCATAGCATCAACTTCGGACTCCGTTACCGCGTCAATAGTAGCTGCAAGTTTTCCGACCGGCCAAGTGTTGACCTGCCAGCCGAGTTTTGCCTGAACTTCCACTTTGTCGCCTTCGGTTACCGCAACTTCGCGCATATTGTCGCCGAACCGCATAACCTTCAATGAACGCGAGAACGCTGCACCGGCAGCTGCCCTCATCCATTTTCCGAGCCTCTCCTGAACGTCCGCGTCCTGCCAATAGCCAGCGATGATCTTTCTGGGAGTCCTGAGCCTTGCGCCGATGAATCCGTGTTCCCTGTCGCCGTGGGCTGCCTGATTGAGATTCATGAAGTCCATATCAATTTCTTCGTTGGGAATCTCTCTGTTGTACTGTGTTGCGAAATGGCACCAAGGCTTCTGGAGATTCACGAGGCCGTTGATCCACATTTTTGAGGGGCTGAAGGTGTGGCACCAAGTGATTATGCCTGCACAGCACTCATCATGATTCGCGTCACGGATAACGTCAGTGATTTCCTTGTTGGTCTTGGCCGTGACTTTGTAGATGACTTTGCAGGGTAATTTTCCGGAGGCGTTGAGCTTGTCGGCCATTTCCTGAGCGCGTGCTGCGACTGTCTCCAGAACTTCCGGGCCGTAAAGATACTGGCTGCCTACTACAAACCAGAACTGATAATCTTTGAGGGACACTATAGTGCTGCTCCTTTCTTCTCTATTGCTGACATCAGGGACTCAAATGCTTTGTTGAATGAGGTTAACCCGTCAGCAAGTAACTTTGCACAAACTTCGTCCATGTTCACGCCGAGAGCCTTGACTTTTTCGAGGTCAGATTTTGCCTGAGCGAGTCCGGTCTCTACGGTGAGAGCAGGCTTGCCGTGGTCAAGGAATGCCTGAAGTGTTTTGGGAGGTACGGTGTTTACGGTGTTTGCGCCGATGAGTTCATCAATATATTTCACATCGGAGTAAGCGGGATTCTTTGTGCCTGTTGAAGCCCAAAGAGGACGCTGAACCTGTTCCGCACCTGCAAAAATTTCCTTGAAGGCCTGATACATTAATTTGATGCCGTCAACCGCGATTTTGCCCTGAAGTTCCGGAGGCACGAGCTTATCCACGGCGGTATCCACTCTGCTCACGAAAACTGACGCAACGCTTGCGGCTTT
>JAFTBT010000054.1 GCA_017455085.1 Synergistaceae bacterium | reverse complement strand
TGTGCTGCGTAACTTTCCGCTGCTGTCTTTGATGGTGGCTCTGGCGTTGAGGTCTCCGAAATTCGGTGCGTCTTCCCGCGTGTAAATTTTCGTCTTCAACGGAGAATCTCTCTGCGTAATCCCCAAAATCTCGAACTGTTCAGGGTTGTACTTGTCCATGAACGTAATCGGTACACCCATAACGCCGTCGTAGTCCATAGGGATGTCTGCAGTCTTGCTGACCTCGATAGCGTCGTAGTTGTCGTAATGCGGGTAGTGTTCGGGGTGCTCGGTGTAGCTCCGGAACAGGAACAGGAACTCGTGGCGTTTCTTGATGTCGAGATTCGTGAACCAGCAAATATTACCGAGACTGCGGAATTTCTGCACATGTCCGTTGTCTTCCGTCTCCTCCCAATAGCGCGTCTCTCTCGGTTCGTAGTTGTCTGGGACTCTGAATGCCATATCCCCGCTTCTGAATCCCAGCCACATTTTGTTGCTCATAATGAGGGGAAATATCTCCTTGTAGGTTATGGCGTTCATGTTGCCTATGATGATAAATTTCTTGTTGTGCTCCATGAGCAGAGCAATGTACTCACGCAAAAGTGAATGCGGAGGATTCGTGACGACAATATCAGCGTCCTTCAGCAGCTCGATGCACTCTGGACTCCGGAAGTCTCCGTCACCCTGAAGCTGCCAGACCCTTGCGCCAACGTTGTGTGTGAGCATGTACTCGATGTCCAGATAGTCCGTAGCGGTGTCGCCGTTGTAGTCCTTAAGGTCAGTGATTTCTGCGGCGTATGGTGTGCGTTTTTGTGGTGGAGTTTCCGGCTCGTAGAAGGGCAGTGTGAGCTGTTGATGAGCTATTGGGCTGCCGGAGTAGCATGTGGCTGTGAGTTTGGCGAGGGCGAAATCGTTGAAGAATATTGCGAAGTACTTGAAGAATTTGCTCTCGTATGGGTCGTCGCAGTTGCAGAGGATTTTCTTGCCCCTGAAGTGAGCCCGATAGTGTCGGAGTTCTTCTGCGATGTCGGGCATGCTGGTGTAGAACTCGTCTTGCTGGGCTTTTGCAGCGCGTTGTAGTGCTCGGTTGTTAGCCATGAGAAATTACCTGCCTCGTGTGAAAAATGTTAGTGATGAGGCTCATTATAGCGTGTGATGTTGTCAGAAGTTACGTGTAGCTGGGAATGTGGGATGTGGCCGCAAAAAGTTACCTGCATCATGTGAAAAAATGTGCGATTCTATTCGTGATGCTACCCATCATAACATGTGATGTCGTCAAAGTTTACGAGGCACTTTTGTAGTTGTAAATGTAGTTGTAAAACTGTACTCTCTGAAGCAGATTCATGAAGGGATTTCGTGATGCAGTAATACTATCACAATCACTGTATCATTTGCCGGAAAATTGCGCTGTTGGTTGCCGGAAAAATATACTATGCTTTACCCAAAGACAGAATAATTCACAGAAAGGATACACTCACTCCATGAATAAGCCCAAAAATTTCGTACTCTACTCCAACTGGCCGCCAGCAGGTGATCAGCCCGAAGCTATAGAGTCCCTCACCCAGAGCCTCAGAGCCGGAAACAGATTCCAGACCCTCATGGGAGTCACAGGCAGCGGAAAAACTTTCACCATCGCAAACGTCATCGCCGCCCTCAACAAGCCGACACTAGTCCTCGCGCACAACAAGACCCTAGCCGCACAGCTATACAGTGAGTTCAAGGCATTCTTTCCGGAAAACGCCGTGAGGTACTTCGTGAGCTATTACGACTACTACCAGCCGGAAGCATATGTCCCAGAAAGCGACACATACATCGAGAAGGACGCTTCAGTGAATGACCGGATAGAGAGACTCAGGCTCTCCGCGACAAAAGCCCTGATCGAGCGCAGGGACGTGATTATTGTGGCGAGTGTGTCGTGTATTTATGGGCTTGGCCTCAAGAAAAACTATGAGGAGGCAATAATTCCGTTCAGGGTAGGCGAAAAGGTAGACCAGCATGAATTTTTGGGCAGGCTTGTGGCGAATTACTACGAGCGAGTGAATTTTGCGCTTGAGCCCGGGAAGTTCAGGGTACGAGGCGACACAGTAGAGATATTTCCGGCATACGAGGAGGAGCAGTGCATAAGAGTCACGTTCTTTGACGACGAGATAGAGCGCATAGATATCATAGAGCCGTTGACCGGACACGTGATAGAGCAGCCGGAGGAGGCATCGATTTTCCCGGCTAGGCACTACGTGACGCAGGAGGACGCAATAGAGCAGGCAGTGCCGAAGATTCTGGAGGAGCTTGAGCGTGTGAGTGCTGAGTTCAAGTGGCAGGGGAAGCTCATAGAGGAACAGCGCATAAAGATGCGGACAGTGTACGACATAGAGATGATGCAGGAGACGGGATACTGTGCTGGTATCGAGAATTATTCTGTGTATCTGGACGGGAGAAGGCACGGACAGCCACCGGGGACGCTGGTGGATTTTTTCCCGAAGGATTTTCTGCTGGTGGTGGATGAGTCACACATAACGCTTCCGCAGGTGAGGGCGATGTATAACGGTGATGTTGCTCGGAAAAGGACTCTTGCGGATAACGGCTTCCGGCTTCCGTCATGCATGGACAACCGGCCGCTTGAGTGGAGAGAGTTCGAGGAGAGGATACATCAGGCAGTATTTGTGTCAGCGACTCCGGGTGACTATGAGCTGCAAACTTCTGCGACAGTAGCGGAACAGATTATCAGGCCGACGGGGATTCCTGATCCTGAAGTTGAGGTAGTGCGGGCGAAGAATCAGATTGACAGCCTAGTGGACAAACTTAGGGCATTGAGTGTGTATGAAGAGCGGGCATTAGTGTTGACGATGACGCAGAAATCATCTGAGGACTTGGCGGACTATTTGAGGGAGCTGAAGATCAGGGCGAAGTATATACACGCGGAACTGAATACGTTTGAGAGGGCGGAACTGATTCGTGACTTGCGGGCAGGGAAGATAGAGGTGTTAGTGGGAATAAATTTGCTGCGTGAGGGAATGGATTTGCCGGAAGTGAGTCTGGTGGCGATACTGGATGCGGACAAGGAGGGGTATTTGAGGTCGTATCGGTCATTGATTCAGATTATGGGTCGTGCGGCGAGGAATGTGAACAGCAAGGTGATACTGTATGCGGACAGGATGACGGATAGTATACGTGAGGCTGTGAATGAGACGAAGCGGAGGCGGGAGAAGCAGATAGCGTATAACAAGGAGCATGGGATAGTTCCGAGAAGCATAGTGAAGGAAGTGGGGGATTTGTTGCCGGCGGAATTGGCGGAGGCGTTTGGTGATGAGAAGGGAGATGTGAGGAGTAGGGCAGGTAGTAAAGGCAGTGGAGCGAAGAAGATGGGTGTAGCAGAGTTGGAGCGGGCGATGTGGGAAGCGGTGGAGAAGCTGGATTTTGAGCGTGCGGCGGCGTTGAGGGATGCTGTTATTGAGTTGCAGGCGAGGGGATGAAATTTTTGACACGTATTGTGAGTACTTAGCTTCAAATAAGAGATGAGAATAAATCTGACACTATGTGTTTGGGGTAAACAGCAGGGAGTTATGTAGTCCGAGAACATGAATTTTTTGACACGATAAATATTTGCCTGTAAAATACGCGCATTCAAAACAGGAAAGGAGAATCTGAAGTGTATAGATATAGTTTCACTGCAAGCCTCGCACTACGTTTATGCACTGTGGATCTCCGGGAGTGCAGCAGTTTTTAGCGCACAGGCATAAATCACAGCATGATACTAATCGGGGATCTGAGACCACAGGAAAGAGTTTCAGACCCCGTTTTTTATGGCAAATGATTTGAGTGCGTCAGACTTTGCAGATGATGTGTACCGTCAGAGTTGGCAGATGATATGTGCATATTCGAAAAAATTGCTGCTCACCATAAATAAGGCTAAAAGTTCGTCATGCCTTCACTTTTAGCCACCCCGCCCACCCACCCCCTTTTATGGATGGGTAAACGTTTAAGGAGGAATATACTTTTATGCATCAGGTTAAGATTTTCGACACTAC
>JAFTBT010000007.1 GCA_017455085.1 Synergistaceae bacterium | reverse complement strand
CCTTGATTTGCCGCCTGCTACTCCGGACATCTCTGCTTCCGACATCTTTTCGCTTCCTGAACCCACAAGGAACTCTCCTCCTCCGGATCTTCCGCCTTTGCTGGATTCCACTCCGCCTGCTATGCCGGACATATCTTCGCCGGATAATGCCTCCGCATTCTGAGCTGCTTTCTTTGCTTCGGTTGACATGTGAATATTCCGCCCTTCTTTGTTGATATGATGTTGAGACGTGATGATTATGAATCATACTGCGAAGAGTACAAAAATTCCCCGCAAAAGCCCTCATACTTTCACGGGAAAAGTGCATCTCAGTCCTGCAGCCCCACAAACGGATAATTCTCCGGCTTCATGAGTATGATTTTATCCCTGAAGTACCACTCAACTCGCCTCCATGTTCCGCCTTCGAAGTACCACTTGAGTTTTTTGCTGCCCACTGTCGGAAACGCCTGATCTTCGCCCTTGCTCTTGTTCGTATCATGGCAGCCGGTCTCAAACCACACGTAACGCCAATTATTATTGCTCTGGTCTCCTGTGATCGTCCACATGTAATATGTCCCGAACGAAGCTCCTTTCGAGTGAGTCGCATTGTAGTGATAAGCATCCGCATACTTCCCGTAATCACCCATAACGATAGAGCTGTGCGCATAGGTCTTTATGCCTGCGCTGACGTACTCGTTCTTGTCCTCGTCGGAGTCCCAAAATCCGCGCTTATTCTTGGCCTGTTCCTCCATAAGTCTCCGGTAGAACACATAGCGTTCACACAAAGCCCTGTACTTGTCGCACAAGGCCTGAAATCTTGCCTGATAGTCTTTTGCCCGGCTCTCAGCGTCACAGATGTAGTTGATCTGATTCTTCGTGGTGTCCAGCAGCTTGTGAAACTCATTCTCCCACTGATTGCGCAGTGCTGATCCGTCCATAAGATTAGCTATAGGGATGGAGATCAACGCATTGTAGTAGCAGCGGGTCCGGAAAATGGTCTTGTTCAGGTCAAGAATCGCGTTGAAGTGGCTCGGAGCAATAGGCAGCAGTTCAGGAATGATATTCTTTGCGGCCGAGACTTCCCTGTATCTCCTGAGTACTACCTGCACTGGAGAATAGCTGCTTTTGTCTGCGGTTCTGGCCTGCTTCGCGAAACTTGCCAGCGCATCAGCTACTGCCTTGACCGATGACTCCGTCGAAAAATTTCCTTTGCGGGGGTTGCCTCCGTCAATGGTAACTTCCTCCACGTCAATGTTCAGGTAGTTAGACTTGCCCAGAGCTTCAACGTCAGCCACTAAGTCGGAGTAAGGCGAGCCGTACTGCGCGAGAGACACTATAGACCTTATGCCCGCGCAGGCCTTATCGAGTACGCTGGTGCTGTCGCTGGTGACGGAGATTACCGCCTGAAAACGCAAGCCCCACTTATACCCGGCAACAAAGTAGTCTCCGAACTCTCTGCTGAAGTCCGCAGCTCCGTAGTTGTTCAGAATCTCCAGAGCCTCCGGAGAAAATTTCAGCGTGTTCGAATTCACAGTTCTGGGATTATTCTCGATAACGTCATAGCGGACAAGTATAGTCTTCGAGACCTGAGCAAGCCTCACGTTCGTAGCAGTCAATACGCGCTGGCCAAGTGCATTTTTCCCGAGCGCAAACGTACTCATGGCTTCGAGTTCCTGCTCGCGGTTGTGTTCCTCTTCCGTGATGATCTCTATGCTCTTGAAAGTGGTTATTGTCGGCACATATGCTCCTGTTGACGGCTTGGGCATGACGAAATCCTCAAAAGCTGTCTCGTTGAGAGTCCTTAGCCCTGACGCTGCATAAAACCCTACTCCCGGCTGAAACTCCACATCATACGGAACTTCCTCCACCATCGGCTTGATGTACGTACCTGTGTCCGCAGCAGCCCTCACGTTCGCAGAAAATGCCTTGTCCTCAGAGATAGCCTGAATCATGTTGTTGTAGACATCTTCGCTCACGAACTCAGGCTTGAAGCTCACGGGCAGACCGTCAGCGTTGAACTTGTCCGCATATT
>JAFTBT010000053.1 GCA_017455085.1 Synergistaceae bacterium | reverse complement strand
GCCGTAGCTTCTCCGGTGTCCATGCTCACGAGAGAGCCTCTGTTGCGGGTGATCAGGTCTCCGGCCCACTCTTTATAGCCGCTGAAACAGTTAGACATGATTCCCAGTCCACGCGTGTCCGTCAAAAATTCTCCCCTGTAGCCGATAAGCCCCCTTGTCGGAATCTCTATCTCTATCCGCAGTAATCCTCTGTCCGGATTGTCGATGTTAAGTATCTTGCCTTTTCTGCGGGTCATTTTCTCGAACACTATACCTTGATATTCTTCGGGAACATCTATCGTAACAAGTTCATACGGTTCACACTTCACGCCGTCCCTGTACTCTACAATGACTTCTGGCTTAGACACACAGAACTCCATACCTTCGCGCCTCATCTCCTCGATCAGGATACCTAGCTGAAGTTCACCGCGTCCTGAGACTTTCACGCCGTCGGGTCTGCCCAAGTCCTCCATTCTCAGCGAAACATTCACGTGCATTTCGCGCTGGAGTCTGGCTTTGAGCTGCCGGAGTGTTACGGCTTGGCCTTCACGACCGGCAAAAGGCCCGGAGTTCACGAGGAAGAACATTGACACAGTAGGCTCCTCAATCGCTAATGGTTTCAGGGGAGAGTCCGAAATCTCCTCTGCGCAGAAAGTATCTCCTATGTCGATTTCGCTCGGGCCTGTCAGCCACACTATATCGCCTGCGCTGACTTCGTCGACTTCCGTGCGGTCAAGCCCCCGCGTCACCCAGAGCTGTGCGACTCTGGCGTTCTCTTTGCCGGTGATCTGCCAGTCAGTGCCGGAATGGTCTGTGGAGTTCCACTTGGTGGATACGCGTGTGAAGGCCTCACCTTTGCGGATATGTCCCTGAAGAATTTTGCCGCAGCCTATGCGTCCGACATACTCATTCCACGCGAGGGTGCTAACCTGCATCAAGAAGGGTTTATCCGGGTCTACGTCGGGTGCAGGAACGTGGTCGATTATCGCCTGAAAAAGGTCGTCCATGCCTTCGTGAGGTTTGCTGAGGTCGTTGACAGCCCAGCCGTTGAGTCCAGAGCCGTATAGGACGGGGAAGTCTGCCTGCTCATCACTCGCACCAAGCTCAAAGAACAGATCAAACGTGAGGTTCAGTGCGCGGTTGGGGTCTGCTCCTTCGCGGTCGACTTTGTTGATGAAGACTAGGGGGCGCATTCCGATTGAGAGTGCGTGCTGGAGGACGTAGCGGGTCTGAGGCATTGGGCCTTCGTTTGCGTCGACTATCAGAATTACGCTGTCGACAGTGGAGAGTATGCGTTCGACTTCGCCGGAGAAGTCAGCGTGTCCGGGAGTGTCTATGATGTTGATTAAGTAGCCTTTCCATTCGACTGTGCAGGGTTTGCTGCGGATGGTGATACCTCTTTCACGTTCGAGGGGATTGGAGTCCATGACGCGCTCGGCGACTTGGGTGTGAGCTGCGAATGTCTGGGCTGCCCTGAAAATGGAATCTATGAGTGTAGTTTTGCCGTGATCGATGTGCGCAACTATGGCAAGGTTGCGGATATTTTTAGCGTTCTGTGATTGCATGAAAATCTTTCAGTCCTAATAGTGAAATTTTTGTAGAATTTTAGCATACCGGTTAATCATTTTTCCGGTTCACTAAATGTGTGCCAATGGTGAAATTTGCTGTAGGATTTTAGTACACAGGTCAATCATTTTGCCGGTTCACTAAATGCATAAAGTATTCTGCTAAATTTCCTCCAATGCAATAAAATATATATCCGTTAATCAATCCCCATTTTACAGGAGGAATTTTTTTGCGCATGAACAGATTCTTGACTACGTTCATACTTCTGTTGGCTATGGCTGTCTCATCTCATGCACAAACCTTCACCGTCACAAACTCCAATCCTTCCGGTGCAGGTTCGCTTTCTTGGGCAGTCAATTCCGTCAACGCTCTCACAACCACAGATAACATCATCAGCTTTGACCGCAGAATCAAGTCCGTAACTCTCACTCAAGAACTCACACTCAACAACAGCGTCGTGATTCTCGGAGGCGGAGCATCCCTCGAAGCCTCAGGCCAGAGCAGGCACTTCACCGTCACCAACGGCCGCGCAGAATTTTCGGGTTTCACGTTCACGAAGGGCTATGCTGTCAGCGACAACGGCGGAGCTGTCAAGATTGAGGGTACATCAGCGTCCGCAGCGTTCACCAACTGCACATTCTTCGACAATCAGGCCGGCAACTACGGCGGAGCTGTCTGCGTCACCAACGGAGCATTCTCACCGCGCACCACACTTACGCACTGCACTCTTGCTGGCAACTTGGCTAAGAACGGAGGGGGCTTCGCGATCCTCAACGGCAGGGCAGAGATTCTCGCGTCAGTCATCACCGGAAACACCGTAAGCTACGACGTATACGCTGACTCTGAAGCGTCAATCATAGGCGACTACAACGTGTTAGGCACTGTGAATCAGAATCTAGGCACTATGAATCTTTACGGGTATGACGCGGATGAAGTACTCTTCACGGACTCCGCAGGTACTTTCTCACTCGAAAACATCAACGGCGCAAACGTCCTCAGGCTTTCAGGCTCATCACCAGCCCGCGACATTCTCCCGCAGTCATACGGCGTGAACACAGACCAGACCGGAACAACCCGCCCCATGCTTTCAGGGTATGATGCTGGAGCTTTTGAGGCGCGTCCTGTTCCTGCACAGAGTATCGAGATTTTCGGCATTCCCTACATTCAGGTCAACGATTCCGAGAATATCTCATATGCTGTTACGCCGTCAGATACCTCACTCAACACTAGAGATTACCCGCCGTACGGAATAGTCTGGAGGTCAAGCAATCCTTCAGTGATCAGCGTGGACAATACCGGAAAAATTCAGGCAGTCGGAGTCGGGAGCAGCTACATCACCGCAGCGATATATGGCTGGGATTCAGCAGGAAGAGCCGCAAATCCAGTACCGTCAAACGCACTGACTATCTACGCAGGAACAGAACCCAGACGGCCCATCAAGGCAAGTATCCGGCAGCTTGGGGAAGTCTCTTTGCGTTCAGGGAACTACACGGACATTAAACCCCTCGTCAGTCTGGACATCAACGGCTACAGTTTTGTGAACACTAAGGGCGGGATAGACTACTATCTTTCTGTGCAGACATCCCGGCTTGACATCGCGGACGCTGAAATCGTTTCGGACGATACTGTGAGGGTGCTGGCCATGAACACTGAAGGCTCATGCGATATTACGGTGAATGCTTATCCGTACCCAACAGGCGACTCCGGGACAATGACCTTCACGGTGAACGTGAGTCCTTCTGCTTCCGGAGGCAATAGCGGCACAACAAAAACTTTAGGCGGCTCAGGAGGAGGAGGCTGTAACAGCGGATATAGTTTCGCGTTGCTGGTTACAGGAATTTTTGCGCTTTGTGCGTATATCATTAGGAGGGTTAAACATGCTTAACCAAATTATTGACGGATATTTGTCCGCAAAACCGGAGGAAAATTGCTGCTGGTTCAATCACGTGTGGATCAAACGCAGAGAGTTTCAGGCACTCGCAGACAGAGTCACGGATTCGCTGAGGGCTTCAGGATTCGGAGCAGGCCAAAGACTCGCGGTGCTTATGCCGAACAGTCCGACAATGCTGGCTGTGATGCTGGCAGCGTGGAGACTCGGAGGGGTATTCTGCCCGCTGAACGAGAAGACCGGCGAAATTTCCCTGCTGAAGACGTTAGACCTGCTGAAACCGTTCGGGGTAGTGATTTCCGACAACGTCAAGCCCGAACTGGAGTCTGCACTCAGAAATGCGGACTGGGCATGTACGCGGCTGAATCCCGGCGAATTTTCGGGAGCGGAGACTTTTTCGGGAACTCTTCAGCCGGCGGACGACCTCGACAAGACATTAGCGGTGATATTCTCGACCTCAGGAACTACAGGAGATCCGAAGGCTGTACCGCTGACTCACGCGAACCTTGAGGACAATATACGCGCATGTCTGGAGCATGTGCCTGACCTCGTGGCCGGGGACTCTCTGGTGAACGTGCTGCCGAACTTTCACGCGTTCGGGTTCACGATCTGCTGCGTACTGCCGTTTGTGCTGGATGCCACGCAGGTGCTTTTGCCGTCATTTATGCCGCCGTCGAACACCATCAAGGTCATTGAGGAGACCAAGCCGACGGTGTTATTGCTTGTGCCGACAATGGTGGGTTTTGCTGCGTCTATGCTGGAACGTCAGGGGAAAAAGCTATCCGGAGTGAAGCTGCTCATTGCCGGAGGAGACAGGTACAACACGAAAATTGACGACAGAGTCACGGAACGATTCGGGACGGAACTTATCGAGGGCTACGGAATCACGGAATGCTCTCCGGTTTTGGCGGTCAACCCAAAGCCCAGCGTGCGGAAACTCGGAACAGTCGGGCCGGCACTTCCGAGATTCGAGCTGCAATTGCGGAGTGAGGACGGAGAGATTCTGTATAGAGATGAAGAGCTGCACGGTGATTCACCAGCAAAAGACTCTGCTCCAAAAGAGGGCGTATTGTGGACGCGCGGGCCAAGCGTAACTAGCGGCTACTACCATGCTCCGGAGATCAACAAGGAGAGATTCATTGACGGCTGGTTCAACACGGGGGACTATGTGCAGATAGACTCTGACGGGTACATCAAGATTCTGGACAGAGTCACGGACATAATCATTGTGGGCGGCTTCAACGTGTATCCTCAGGAAGTCGAGGCCATTTTAGCGGAACACCCTGCTGTGAGTCTTGCGGTAGTGGTCGGGATGCCGAACAATATTAGCGGTGAAGTGCCTAAAGCCTACGTAATAAAGACTGCAAACGCTGAAGTGAGCGAGTCTGAGCTTGTGAAGTTCTGCAAGGAGAGACTATCACACTACAAAGTTCCGAGAAGCATCGAGTTTGTGGAGAGCCTGCCGATTTCTGCGACAGGAAAAATTTTGAGGCGGGTATTGCGCCAGAAAGAGAGAGAGAAAAATTCATGAGAAGACTTGAGAAAATCATAGTCCCTATTCTGGAGAAAACTCCGGAGTCAAAATGCTATTGGTGGGATGGGAACTGGTACACCCGCGCTGATTTGCTCGGCCTTGTGAAGAACTGTGAAGACGCTCTGAAGGCTTCGGGGTTCGGCAAGGGTCAGAGGCTTGTGGTGATGCTGAGGAACTGCCCGCTGATTCCTGCGCTGTCGTTGGCGGTGTGGAGACTGGGAGGGATTTTCTGCCCCCTGAACGAGAAAGCAGGCCTAGAGTCGCTCACCGGGACTCTGGATCTGATAAAGCCCTTTGCTGTGATTGCGGAGCATGACATTCCGGAGCTGTCTAGACTTTGGCCGTTCATCACGTGCGCTCTTGACGACAAGACATTGCCGGAGTTCACAGGCAGGCTTCAGCCCGAAGAGCCTGAAGATTTGGCGATAATCTTTGCGACGAGCGGAACTACCGGCCTCCCGAAAGCAGTACCCTTGACGCATAACAACCTCATCAGCAACTGCGAGGAAGTTCACGCGATGATTACCAGTATAAGCAGCGAAGATGTTTTCTTGAACGTCCTGCCTAACTTTCATTCGTTCGGGTACACAGTAACGATAATTCTCCCGCTGACGATAGGGGGAAAACTGGCAATAGCTCCGTCATTCCTGCCTCCTGCCGTAACCATAAGGGCAATCACTGAGGCAAAGATTGATGTTTTGTTCGTAGTACCTGCGATAATATCGTTCCTGCTGATGAGCGTAGAGAAGGGCAAACTAGCTCCCGAAGTACTTTCACGAATCCGGATAATCTGCACTGGCGGCGACAAGCTGAATCCGAATCTGCACAAGCTGGCTCTGAAGTTCTTAGGCCGGGACATCATGGAGGGCTATGGACTGACGGAGACATCTCCGGTGATCTGCGTGAACCATGACTGCGAGACTCAGGTTACGGGGAGCATTGGGCCAGTACTGCCGGATTATGAGTACAGGATTCGGACGAGGGAAGGCCAAGACGTAGAGGACACTCCAGAGAAAGAAGGGGTGCTGTGGGTGAAAGGTCCGAGCGTTACGCCGGGATACCTTCATGCGCCGGAGATCACTGCTGAGAGATTCGACTCTGATGGGTGGTTTAACACAGGGGACTACGTGAAGATAGATGCACAGGGGTATGTGTATATTCTTGACCGCGTGACGGATATAATCATTGTCGGAGGGTTCAACGTGTATCCTCAGGAGGTCGAGAAAGTGCTTGCGGAACATCCTGCTGTACATGCTGCTGTGGTGGTTGGAGTGCCTCACAACATCAACGGGGAGATCCCGAAAGCGTATGTGCAGCTGAATGACGGAGCGGAAGCAAGCGATCGTGAGATCATCAAGTTTGCGAAGGAACATTTAGCGCATTTCAAGGTGCCGAGAAGCGTGGAGTTTGTGGAGGAGTTTCCGCTGTCAGGGACTGGAAAGATTTTGCGGAGAGTGCTGCGTGAACGAGCGAGGCAGTGATTGAGTGAGTAGAGTTGTGGTAAAATAGGGGCAGTCTGAGGGGCTGACTGTTGCCCTTCAGCAGTCAAACAGCGACTACTTTAGCTTAACGATACCTATCCCAGAAAAACAGGATAATGCGTATCACCAAGAACACGAACGAGGCGAGATAATACACTGTGCGGAGTGTGTCCCGCCTCTGCTTTTTGTTGCGAGGTTTGCGCTTCCTCCCTTTATGAGAAGCCACGCTATCACCCCCTTTCCACAGGGCGGATCTCCGAAAATTGCAGTTCCCTGCATCCCGCTCGGATCCCCTCAGCAAGAAATATTATACCAGAGAAAAAGTATGTAGATTTTTGGCGGGCAGGCAGTGAAGAATGATAGTGCAGTGTGGTAAAATAGGGGCAGCGGTGAGGGAGTTAGCTTATCCCTTACGTTGTGAATAAACCCTACGATTTAGCGGGTGAACCAATCGATTAACATCAGAATGGTCTTCACAAACCAGAATAAAGCAGCGGCGATTTTATCAATCCAGGGCAGGAATGAACGCCGCTGTTTCTTTTTGGCCTTACGCTTACCCTTCGCAGGCATAGCATACACCTCAATCCTACAGGGCGGCTTCCCGTTGGACGATGAACCCTGTACTTCATCCGGGACTCCCTCGTGAAGAGTATTATACCAGAGCAAAAACTCTGTTGATTTTCCGTGAACAGCAGAACACCAGAATGTTATACGGCACTGATTCCATGTATGTGTGCGATGTATTCATTGCTGGGCATATTCAGCGGCCTTGTTGCAAAAAAAAAAAATAGAATACAATTCTCCCATCCATACTAGTAAATTATTAGGAGGGAGAATATGAGTATCTCTAAAAAGGTGCTTAGTCTCTTTTTGGCTGCACTTATGGCAGTAATTTTTGCTGTCTGCGGTTCAGCAATGGAGTCTGGCACAACCCCCGCTGATCTCGTAGTCTACGGCAAAATCTTTACGTCCGAAGCTGGCGGGATTGCAGAGGCCTTTGCTGTGAAGGACGGCAGATATGTCTACGTAGGCAGCAGAAAAGGTGCAGAAGCATTTGTTGAGGCCGGCAAGACCGAAGTTGTCGACTACTCCGGAAAAGGTCTCGTCATGCCCGGCTGCGGAAACGGACACGCTCACTACATGCTGGGCTATGCCTTGAACACTATCGGCACTACAGTAGGATACGAGGATGACACGGAAAAGTTCATGACGGAGATTCTTCCTGCTGCGGTCAAAAAGGCAAGGGACACAGGCGCAAAAGCTGTATTCGGTCAGGGCTGGAGCCTCCTGCACTTTGGGGAGCATATCCCTACACGCCAAGAACTCGATGCTGTGTGCAGTGATATTCCCATGTACTTTTTGGACGACGAATGC
>JAFTBT010000052.1 GCA_017455085.1 Synergistaceae bacterium | reverse complement strand
TGTTTTGTTGCCTGTGTCAATGTCATTCCGCAAATACTGACGAGCCATTAATCCGCCTGTGCTGTGAGTAACGAGATCGACTCTTGTTGCAGCAAAACCTTCCGAGTTAAGTTTGTTGAGAGTGTCTGAGATCCGCTGGGCGAGTCCGTTAGTGTTGCTTGCGATTAAGGCCTTCGGTGATTTTGTGCCGTCATAGTTCCAGCTGGCTACGGTGATTCCAGCGTCCTCGAGCTTGTGCCACACTCCGGAATTTGTGCCGGTCGCGTAGCCGAACATCTTCTCGTTGTCGCCGAATGCTCCGTGAATCAGGACTACAGGAGGTGCCTGAAGAGTCAGAGTCAGAGTCTCGGTTGCTGCATTGCCGTTTGTGGGGGTGAACGTAGCAGTTACGGTGAAGTTTCCGCGCGGGTAAGTGATGTTTTCCGGCCAAGCCTCTGGAGCTACTAGGACTGCCGAAGCCTGATAGCTGTTAGTCGTGCTTGCGAGAGTCAGGGGTGCGGTGAGAGTCTGCCGTGTGGTGAAACTCTCAAGCCTTGCGCCGGAGATTGCTGGTGATACGCTGAATGCCACTGTTCCGGGAGTGTCTGCCTTGTAGCGCAGAATCAGCCGTGAATTTCCGTCAGCGATGAGTCCGGTTTTGCCGTAGTCCCCGGAGCTGAGTCCTGAGATGGCTTCTTCGGTGATGGCCTGTCCGCTCTTGGCTAGATATGCACCCTCAGAGACGGAGTAGATGATTCTTCCTGCTGTCTGTCCGCGTTCGAGTGCTGCAAATTCCGCATATGCCGGAACTGCTGAGACACATAGAGCCAGAATCAACAATAGTACTTTACGCATAAGAATATCCTTCTTTCTGTGGAGGTTTCACGAATTATAGCGCATACCTGTGTGTTTCGTATGTGTCGTATAATTTGCTTATCCCATTTTTACAGGAGGCTCATTCATGCCAGACAACACAAAATCTTTCAGTGAACAGTGGAGAGAAGCTATCTACATGGCTCACGTAAACTTTCTCCGCAAACGCAATCTATTCGAGGACTGGAAAAAGTTCAAGGCCGGCAAAAAACTCAAGCAGGACGATTTCCGGTTAATGTCCGAGTTCATAAATCTGCTTGAGAAATCAGGACAGGTGTAGCGCATGAGCATATACATTCACGCCTACAACAACGCTTCCGAACTGAAGAATATACTTCAGGGCATCAAGGGCGATAATCTCCGGTACGTCATACCCTCACGAAAAGATAAGTTCTTCTTCCCGCTGAGGGACTCTTACCGCGAATTATGGACATGGCAGGATATTTATGATGACATCTCCATAACCGAAGGCAGCTCCAAAAAGCACTCATTTTCTCCGCCGGATCACTTTCTGATTCTGGACTCAATACTTGACGGATTACTTGACGAGTACCGCAAACTTGACACATACAGCGACAAAATCAAAGCTCTTCCCGGAATTGACAGAGCCGGATTCCTTGAGGTGCTTTCCGCCGACATCAGGGAACTCCTGAACGAAGCCGTCAGCCCCGGCCAGCTTGTGCATGTCCCCGACAGCAACAGCCCCGCAGAGTTCTTGCTGCCCGAAGTGTATTCGCGCTACATAGGCTACCTCAAGAACAGCTACCTCCTCGACAGCGCACAGATATGCACCTCAGCAATAGACTCCCTCGCGAAAAATCCTGACTGGGGAAAAGACCTCACGCTGATTTTCACGGGGTTCTTGTCGTTCAACCACAGCCAGCTCGAACTCGTGAAAGCCCTAGAATCCCGCTGCACCCAAGTCATAATCATCAAGCCCGAAGCGAATCTTGAGGGGTTTGGCGACGCGTCATCACAATTCGGGAAAAACATACACGCTCCGCATTCGTCAGGACATATCATCGAAATGGACATCACAGAGCCGGGACTCGAACCGGAACTCATCGCACGGACTCTCGCTTTGTGGTCTGCCGGAGAGATTCAGGCTTGGGGAGAATTTCCGGGCTTTGACGCTATCGGCCTGATGATCCAGCAGGGAAGGGAGGACGCTTTTGCGCAGGCGTTCAGGCGATACGGAGTGCCTTATGACTTCATGAGCGGTATACCCATCAGCCAGACTCTGCCCGGCAAGATTCTATCTTCACTACAGAATCTCAATGCCCGCAGCTTCCCGGCGTATGAGACCGCACTTTTGCTGACCCAGCCGTGTTTTGCGGGAGTACATTTCCCCGTGATGAATGCTTTCCGCGCAGGAAGGACAGGCCTTGACGACTGGGAAAACTATTTAGCCGGCAACGAGGGCGAAACTTTCGGCGATGCTCTGAAGGCGATACAGGCTATCCGGAAATTCTGCGGAATCCTTCAGGCCAAGAATACCCCCTTGAAGCTCATGCAGGCATTCAGGGATTTTCTGGAGACTCCGTACTTGTGGCTTGAGCGCGAGGACAAAACAGCTCATCACCCCGAACTGGACGAGGCCACCAGACTCACAGCCAGTGCAATCGAGACCATACAGCACAAAGTTCTGACGCTTGAGGAACTTTTGCCGGACTTGGGGGCAGTGAATGACGAACGGCTCGAAAAAGACAAGTCGTATGATTTTCTGCTGAGGTGGTGCAGGAACACTAACACCCGCGCTCCGGTGCAGATCGCCAACGCAATACGAATTTTCACGGGACAGCCTCCGGTGCTGGCGGCGTTTCCTGTGTGGATCATGGCGGGAGTGACTCAGCGCAACTATTCGGGGAATCTGCCTGTGTCTCCGCTGTTGGGCAGTGAGGACCGCAAACGTCTTGAGGAGCTTGATGTGCCTCTGCTCTCACAGGCGGAAAAAGCCCGGCAGCGTGAAGCAGTCTTCAGGAGATTGCTGCATACTGGAGAGACTCTGACTCTGGTTTCCCGGCCTATGCTTGACGATGAAGGAAGACCCGCAGCAGAGTCGCCGTTCATGCAGAATTTTTGTGAGGACATGGGAGACACATGGAGAATCGAGAAGGCACAGGACAAACCGGAAGGGATAAATATTCTGCTGGGAGGGGATAAATTCACGTTCCCGGAGGTTGACCCGCAGGACAGTATTGCGCGCGTAAAGCCCCTCATCACGAAAAAGGCTCATACCGTCGGCGCAAGTGATATTCATGAACTGCTGTTGTGTCCGTTTTTGTGGTGGCAGAAGAGGCAGGCAAAGATCTACGAACAAGATTCAGAGCTTGCTAGTTCGGCGGACTGGGGAAATCTGCTCCATAAGTATTGGGAGTGCGTGTGGAGGAAGTATCGCGAGGACATGAACGCCCCCGGCCAAGCCTTCACCAGAATCGCAAAAGATGAGTGGCAAAGACTCACCGGCAAAGAGACTCCGGAAGACTACGCGAAATTTCACTGGCTGCTTGCTGACTTAAGGCTCAGGAGAAAACTCGATAGCATAGCTTTCCGCGCTGAGAGACTCGCTCACGTTCAGGGAGGGATTCTTGACGGGCTGCATGATGCCGGATACGTACACAGTGAGATTCTGCTTGAGGAGGATGCTCACTTAATGACGCACAGGGACGGCGTTACGTTCTTGGGTCAGTGCGATAGGATAGAGCTGCTTAAAGCTCCGGACGGTTCGCAAACAGCATTCATTGCCGACTACAAGACTGGTGCAGGCGAATCCAACGAGGACAGCGTCAAAATCGGGTCTTACTGGTGGGACTCTGAGCCTCTGGGAAAATTCACTAAAGGCCTTCAGCTTTCGGTGTACGCAGCACTGTTTGAGGACAGCGATAAATTTTCGGACGCAGATTTAGCGGGAGTGTATATTCTCGGTCTGGAGGGCGGGAAGATTTCCGGGACGTTTGAGGATTCTGCGAAGGGTGTTTTTGCGCTGTACAAGTCCGAGAGATTCGGCGGGAGCATTCAGACGCGCATAGACGAAGGTAATTACGCGATGGACTGTGCCGTGAAGATTCTGGATCGGGGTGAATTTGTGCCGGAGTATGGAAGTGATTTGTGCAGGTATTGTCACGTGAAGAGCTTGTGCCGCAAAGGTGAGTTCAGAGCTGACATAACAGACGACTCCGCTTCAGACGAACAGCCCCAAGAATAGACACATCCGGCTAAATGCACTAAGATTAGCCCATACCACACATCATAAAACTACAGGAGGAATATTCATGAAGTCCAAACATGTCATGTCTCATCATGACAAAATATATGTTGCAGGACACAGGGGACTCGTGGGTTCGGCAATAGTCCGCAGGCTCAAACGAGAAGGATTCACGAACATCATCACACGCATGCATTCAGAGCTTGATCTCATGGACAAGACACAAGTTGAAGCGTTCTTTGCTCAGGAAAAACCGGACTATGTCTTCATGGCAGCAGCAAAAGTAGGCGGCATTCAGGCGAATCTTGAGGCTCTGGATCAGTTCATGTACGTCAACACTATGATTGAGTTCAACACGATAATGGCTGCATTCGAGTCCGGCGTGAAAAAATTCTGCTTTCTCGGCAGCGGATGCATTTACCCCAGAATTTGCCCCCAGCCCATCAAGGAAAGCTATCTGCTCACTGCTCCCCTTGAGATCACCAATGAGGGCTATGCTCTTGCGAAGATAACAGGACTCAAGCTGTGCGAGTACCTGAACACAAATTACCCTGACCGCGCAGACTTCATTTCGGTGATGCCGTGCAACCTGTACGGGCCGGGCGACAACTACCACCCTGAACACTCACACGTGATTCCGGGACTGCTCAGGAAATTTCACGAGGCCAAGACCAGCGGCAAAAACGAAGTCATCATGTGGGGGACGGGTTCGGCGATGAGGGAGTTCCTGCACATTGACGACATGGCTGATGCGTGCGTGTTCCTGATGCAGAATTATTCGGGAGATGCTGGAACTGAGAAAGGTTATCCCGGAGAGTCGTGGGTGAATGTCGGGTACGGAAGCGATATGCCTATCTCTGAGCTTGGGAAGAGAATTGCTGAAGTTGTAGGCTTTGAGGGAAAAATCACCTACGATCACGTACATCCGGACGGAACACCGAGAAAGCTGCTCGACTCGTCAAAGATCTTCTCGCTGGGATGGAGGCCGTCTATCACGTTTGATGAGGGTCTGCGTTCGACATACGAGGACTACAAGCTCCACAAGGACGATTACCGCAAATGAAGACCGTGATTAATGCCGGAGGAAAGGGGACGCGCATATCTTCACTTTTCGCCGGCATACCCAAGCCTATGATCGACATTGCCGGAAAACCTGTGCTTGAACGCGAGATTGAGTGCCTAAAGTCTCAGGGTTTCGATGACCTGATAATCACAGTGTCTCACTTGGCCGGCAAAATCATGGACTATTTCGGAGACGGTAAGGACTTCGGCGTAAAGATAGAGTACTTCACCGAGCCTGAGCCTCTGGGAACAGCAGGTGCGCTCTTCATACTGAGGGACAAGCTCACAGAACCTTTCCTGCTGCTCAATGGAGACATCATGTTTGACGTTGACCTGAAGCGTTTTGCCGACTACCACGCGAAGAAAGGCGGACTCGCTACGCTGTTCACTCACCCGAATAATCATCCCTACGATGGGTGCGTCATAGCGGCTGATGAGAACAATGCAGCAACGCACTATTTCCCGAAGGAAGAACCCCGTCCTCAGTGGTACAGGAACAGAGTCAACGCAGGACTGCACATGCTTTCACCTGAAGTGCTGGACACCGCAGCCCGCAGCTCCCGGAAAGTCGACCTTGACCGCGAAATCTTGAGGCCTCTTTGCGGAACTGGGAAGATGTTTTGCTATGACAGCCCCGAATACGTCAGGGACATGGGAACACCAGAACGCTACAGGGAAGTTTGCAGCGATTTTCTCAGCGGAAAGATCCAGGCTCGGAGTCTGCGCAGCAAGCAGAAGGCAGTTTTTCTCGACAGGGACGGCACAATTAATAATTATGTAGGATTTCTCAAGGACATTGACGAGTTTGAGCTTTTGCCCGGAGCTGCTGAGGCAGTCAGGAAGATTAACGCGTCAGGTTATCTCGCTATAGTCGTTACGAATCAGCCGGTGATAGCTCGCGGAGAAGTTACGCGCGAAGAATTAGGGGAGATCCACAACAAGATGGAGACTCTGCTCGGCAAAGAAGGCGCATATCTCGACGCAATATATTACTGTCCTCATCATCCGGATAAAGGCTATGACGGTGAAGTGCCTGAACTGAAGATAGATTGTTCGTGCAGGAAGCCCAAGCCCGGAATGTTAATCAAAGCTGCTATAGACCTGAATATAGACCTGAGCAGCTCGTGGATGATCGGCGACGGAGAAAACGACATAGAGGCCGGAAAGTCAGCAGGGTGCAGGACGGCACTCATCGGCAGCGGAGCATACGGCCAAGACATGACGGCAGAATCCCTTCTTGACTTCACGGAGAGAGTATCACTGTCACTCACTCCGTTACGCGGAATCGAACCGAAAATCCTCAAGCACATTGACCGCCTCACAGAACGTTATCCGATTCTTGAGCAGTGCAGGAAGTCAATCATTGAGGCTTACACCATCATGGAGGAAAGCTACGAGAACGGCGGAAAACTGCTCATTGCCGGCAACGGAGGCAGCGCAGCCGACAGCGGACGTATGGCCGGAGAACTCATGAAGAGATTCCTGTTGCCTCGTCCTGTGCCTGAAGAGTTCGCACACAGACTCAGGGAGACAGACCCGGAACTCGGAGCGGACTTAGCCGGAAAACTTGAGCGCGGACTGGCAGCAATACCGCTTGTGACTCACGAGGCACTATCTACAGAGTACATGTTCGCACAGCAGGTGTATGGTTTCGGCAGGAATGGCGATGTGTTTCTTGGCATAACGACTTCAGGCAGCAGCAGGGGCGTGATTCTTGCGGCGGTAACTGCGCGGGCATTGGGAATGAAAGTTGTAGCTCTGACAAGTATTTCTGCGGGGGGGGGGGGGTATGTAGTTATGCTGATGCAATAGTAAGAGTCCCAGAAACAGAGACATACATCATTCAAGAACTACACCTTCCCATTTATCACTGCTGGTGTCAAATGCTCGAAGATAGATTTTTCGGCAGGGAGGCATCACAATGATAATCACCAGAACACCTTTCAGAATGTCCTTCTTCGGAGGAGGTACAGATCTTCCCGAATTTTTCCGCGATAACGGCGGAGCAGTAATCTCCACAACGTTCAACAAGTACTGCTACGTCAGCGTGAGACACCTTCCCAGATTCTTCGAGTACAAGAACAAGATAGCCTATGCGCAGATAGAGTACGTGAAGGAAGTTGACGAGATTTTGCACCCGGCAGTCAGAGAATGCATGAAGTATCTGGACATGCACGAGCTGATAATCCAGTACGATGCGGATCTCCCTGCACGCACAGGACTCGGCACAAGCAGTTCGTTCGCCGTCGGAATGCTGAATGCTTTTCATGCCCTCAAGGGAAAATACGCCGACAAGAAAAGACTCGCAGACGAAGCAATACACCTAGAGCGCGACCTATGCCGTGAAGCAGGAGGCTGGCAGGACCAGATAGCCGTAGCTTTCGGAGGCCTAAACCGCATAGATTTCACTGCGGACAGCTACAAAGTATCTCCCGTAATTATTGCCCCTGAACGCAAGCAGGCACTGAACCGTAACCTGATGATGTTCTTCACGGGGTTTTCGAGGCTTTCGGCAGAAATACAGTCGGACACAAAGCAGCATATCCGTGCAAAGACCAAGCAGCTTTTGGAGATGAAGCAGCTAGTTGATGAGGCAGAGCGCATACTCACGGACAAACACGCAGACCTTGACGATTTCGGGAGATTGCTTGATGAGACATGGCGGCTGAAGCGTCAGACCGGCGGCAGGATTAGCACTGACGGGATAGATGAGCTGTATTCGCGCGCAGTGAAGGCCGGAGCTTTGGGAGGCAAGCTGCTGGGAGCAGGAGGCGGAGGATTTTTGCTGTTCTACGTTCCTGAAGACAGGCAGAAGCAAGTCCGTGAAGAGCTGAGGAATCTGCTGCTTGTACCGTTCGAGTTCGAGAACAACGGCGCAGATATTATCTACTACGATCCGGAAATATACACGCCGGAAAATTCATAAGGAGTGATAAATCATGAAGGCACTAATTACAGGCATAACAGGCATGGTTGGCTCGCACTTGGCCGATTTCCTGCTGGCAAATACTGACTGGGACATCTACGGCATATGCAGATGGAGGAGTCCACTCGACAACGTTGAACACCTGCTTGACCGCGCAAACAGAAAGGACAGGCTATTTTTCAGTTACGCAGACCTCAACGATTATTCTTCGCTGATGCACACGGTGAAGGACATCATGCCGGACTACGTTTTTCACCTTGCAGCACAGAGCTACCCGCAGACATCTTTCACCGCACCTATAGACACCCTCAACACGAACATTCTCGGCACATGCAGGCTGCTTGAAGCACTGAGATTCGCTGAAGAAATGCATACCGAGTACAAGCCCGTGATACATGTTTGCGCGTCGTCGGAAGTGTTCGGGAAAATTCCTCCTGAGAAGAAACCAGCATCAGGCATTCACGAAGATTGTCCGTTCCACCCGGCGAGTCCCTACGCAATCAGCAAAGTCGGGACTGACTTACTCGGCAGGTACTACGCTGAAGCCTACGGAATGACCGTCATGACCACGAGGATGTTCACTCACACCGGGCCGAGAAGGGGCGATGTCTTTCACGAGTCTACGTTCGCAAAGCAGATAGCTATGATCGAGGCAGGAATGATTGAGCCGAAGGTCATGGTCGGAAATCTGCAGTCCCTCAGAACTTACGCTGACGTTCGGGACGCTGTGAAGGCGTATTACATGCTCGTAACAGTGAATCCCATTGCCGGAGAGTTCTACAACATTGGAGGGACGTATACGTGCTTGGTGGGCGACACGCTGAGGACGCTCATATCCTACAGCACCATGAAGGACAAAATCGAAGTAGTCGAGGATCCTGAACGGTTACGGCCTATTGATGCGGATCTTCAAGTTCCTGACTGCAGAAAGTTCATGAAACATACAGGCTGGAAACCGGAAATCAGCTTTGAGACTACTATGCATGACCTGCTGAATTACTGGCGGGAAAAGATAAAGCACGGAGAAAAGCTGCTCACTAGGTAAGAGAAATATTCCCCCATGCAGGACCAGCTACAAGGGGGATAATGTTATTGCTACACTTCCTCCAGGGCACTCGTAACTTTGTACCCTGCATCACGAATCAATATATCTTTCCTGAACAGCTCAAGGTCATACTTCACCATACGCCTGACCAGTTCAGGGAAGGTTACTTTTCTCTTCCAGCCTAAGACCTTTTCGGCCTTTGTCGGGTCTCCTAACAGCAGATCCACTTCTGTCGGACGGAAATATCTCGCGTCAACCTCAATAACTACCTTTCCGGTCTTGGAGTCTATGCCCTTCTCGTCCATGCCTTCGCCCTGCCACTCTAGATTTATCCCAGCTTCACGGAATGCCAGCTCCGCAAACTCCCTCACCGTGTGCGTTTCTCCTGTCGCAATCACAAAGTCCTCCGGTTTTTCCTGCTGAAGTATCATCCACATAGCTTTGACGTAGTCCTCAGAATGCCCCCAGTCGCGTTTTGCGTTCAGGTTTCCGAGATATGTCCTGTCCTGAAGTCCGAGTGCTATCCTCGCAGCTGCACGGGTGATCTTTCTGGTTACGAACGTCTCACCGCGTAATTCCGACTCGTGGTTGAAGAGTATTCCGTTGCACGCAAACATGTTGTAGGCCTCGCGATAGTTCACAGTGATCCAGTAAGCATATAGCTTTGCTGCGGCATATGGGCTTCTCGGGTAAAACGGAGTAGTCTCACTCTGGGGTATGGCCTGAACTTTGCCGTATAGTTCGCTGGTCGAGGCCTGATAGAATTTCGTGTGCTTCTCAAGCCCCAAAATCCTTATTGCCTCCAGAATCCGGAGCGTCCCCAGCCCGTCAGAGTCCGCTGTGTATTCCGGAGTCTCAAACGATACGCTTACGTGGCTCTGCGCGGCCAAGTTGTAGATCTCGTCCGGCTGAATCATCTGCACTAAACGTATCAGGTTGCTCGAATCCGTCATGTCCCCGTAGTGCAGGAAAAACTTGTGTCCTTCCTCGTGAAGATCCTTGTAGAACTCATCAATGCGCGCCGTGTTGAAGATCGAGCTTCTGCGCTTGAGGCCGTGAACTTCATAGCCTTTCTTCAGCAGAAATGATGTCAGAAATGCTCCGTCCTGACCTGTTACGCCGGTGATTAGTGCTTTCTTCATGATTAGCCCTCCTTAATGTGCCAGCCTGCATTTATCGCCATAGTACCGCTCCTCTGCAAGATAAAGTACGGTGATGCACTCGCCGGCCCCTCAATCGTGAACGACACAAACGGCGGTTTAGTTCCAGGCCCCACAATCCAGTTGTCCTTGTACGTCTGCACAGCAAGCTCCAGCCGCTTAGTCCCAAGATTCAGGTACTCCAGAGGTATCCGCGAACGCAGCACTACATGCCCGTCAAGCACAGGCACTTCGTCGGGGCTGTTGATTTGGTCGCTGTGGAATGTCCAGTACAGCCGAGTCCCCGCCTGATCGTACAGAGAATACCCCACACTCAGAGCCTGATTCGGTTTCTTCACGATACCCTCAATCTCAACATACAGTTCATCACTGCGCGTAACTGAGGCCGTATTCAGCTCACCGTTTGCGTGATACACTCCGAACCGCAGCGGCTTGAAATATTCGCTGTCGTATTCATTGCCCTGATTGTGCCACTCTGCATCTTTGAGTTCATGCATGGACATCGCCATATATCTCTGCACTCCCGCTACAACATCGTCCGTTGCGAAAACTTCCCTGCCGTGTTCGAGGCATATCATCTTGTTGCAGAGCTGAAGCACCGCTCCCATGTTGTGGCTCACAAACAGAATCGTCCTGCCCTCCTTGTGGCTGATCTCGTCCATTTTGCCCATGCACTTTTTCTGAAATTCCCCGTCTCCTACAGCAAGTACCTCATCGATAATCAGTATCTCCGAGCTCAGGTGAGCGGCTATTGCAAACGCCAGACGCATTGACATTCCGCTTGAGAATCTCTTCACAGGGGTATCTAGGAATTTTTCGACACCGGAAAAATCTACTATAGCGTCAAAATTATGACGGATCTCGTGTACCTTCATGCCTAGTATTGCTGCGTTCAGGTATATATTTTCGCGTCCGGTCAAGTCCTGATGAAATCCTGTCCCTACCTCCAAAAGACTCGACACTCTTCCTTTGATGGATATTCTGCCCTCTGTGGGGTCTGTTATGCGGCTCAAGATCTTCAGCAGCGTGGATTTCCCTGCTCCGTTGTGGCCGACTATTGCGAGGCGTTCACCCTGCTCTACGTTGAAAGACAAGTTACGCAAAGCCCAGAACTCCTCCGTGCCTTTAGGGATAGACCTCTCTATGAACGGGTGCTTGATTCTGCGGCCAATCCTGTGTACCCAGTCGCCTAGTACGTCATAAATTCTTGTGTGTATCTTATGGTGAAGCAAGTATCTTTTGCCTAAATTCTCTACTTTCAGTGCTAGCATGTTATTTCCTCCCTGTGCTAAATGAAGTCCGCAAATGTCTTCTCTGTCTTCCTGAAGTATTTCACTCCTACGTAAAAGAGAATTATCGAGCTTACGATTGATATTATGAAGCCTGGAAGATACATAGATGCTGATGTACCCTGAACGCACCAGCGGAAACCGTCAATGACTCCAACCATAGGATTCAGGCTGTAAACTAGCCTCCATCTTGCAGGAATAACTGAGCTTGAGAACCCTACAGGAGAAACATACATACCAAACTGCATAATGAAGGGCATTACGTGATGAAAATCCCTGTACCTGACTCCGATTGCACTGAACAGATAACCTATCCCAAGAGCTGAAAGAGTCGCAGGAATAAAGAACACAGGCAGCAGCACTATATACGGCGACGGCATAAAACGATACACAATCATCAAAACACACAGCATCGCAAACGAGATCAGGAAATCCACTGCGTTCACAATAACAGCAGACGTAGGCAGAATCAGGCGCGGAAAGTATATCTTGCTGATCATGTGCTGGGCATTGCGTACAGCACCGGAACTATTGCCCATTGCACTGGAAAAATACTGCCACGGCAGCAGCGCAGAAAACACCATTATCGGGTACGGTGCAGTCCCTTCCGTCGGGAGCTTGGCCACACGACCGAATATCACTGTGAAAACCACCATGCTCAAAAACGGCCTGATTACTCCCCATGCAACACCTACAACTGTCTGCTTGTACCTGACAATAATATCCCGCCATGCCATGAAGAAAAACAGCTCACGGAATTTCAGCAGCTCCAATATAAAATCTCCGGTCGTCTTGTTGGGTTCAATGATTAAGTCAAAATCTCCCAGCTTTGAAGATGTCAGTAAATTTTTCACCTTTTGACGAAACAATGTTATTACCTCCTCAAGATTATTGATTTATGTCAAAATTTATATGCGCCCCGGCTTCCGCCAGAATGTCAGCACTCTCATCATCACCGTTCATCAGCGCAAACATTATTGCGTTCACACCCTTGTTGTCCGTTGCGTTCACGTCAGCTCCTCTCTGAATCAGCCGCCCTATAACATCAAGCTGTATTCCTCTTTTTGCCGCAGCCGCCAAACACAGAAATGCACTCCACAATTTCCAGCCCTCCGCCATGAATCCCCCTGTCCGTATCAGCGCAGGAAATACTTCATTCGGATTCTTGTCCGCGTTCACCACTGCCCACATCAGCGCAGTAATGCCCCGCCTGTCTCTGGCGTTGATGTCCGCACCAAACTCCAGCAGCGTATCTATCACTTCGGGTTCTGCCTCGTCATCAATCGCGGCAATCATCAGCGGAGTCCGTCCCACATTGTCGGGCATGTCGGGTTTCGCGCCGTGTTCGAGCAGCGTACGCAGGACTCTTCCTCCGGTCATCACGGAATACATCACCAGACTCCGGCCGTTCTCGTCAGAAATATTCGGGTCAGCTCCGGCATCAAGAGCTATGCGCGCAAAAACATCGCACCCAGTCTTGACGGCTACCATCATTGCGTCCCAGCAGTCCGAACCGTTTTTGACGAGCAGCCTGACAATTTTAGGGTCGAGTTCCTTGTGCTGAGAGGGATTCTCATCATGTTTTACGGCTATCATTGCTGCAAAGGCCAATGCGTTGTACAGCCCTGAAGGTCTGGCGTTCACGTCTGCTCCCAGCGCGATAAGCTCCTCCAGAATGTCCGGCCTGTTCATGGTGACTGAAGTCAACAACGGCGTGCTGCCGGCTTTGTCCGGAGCGTTGATGTCTCCTCCGCACTCAACAAGGAGCTTTGCTATCTCCATGTGTCCGCTGATAACTGCAGCAACAAATCCGTCCGAACAGTCTGCACCATTTTCTGCAAGGGCTTTCACTGCGCCGAGATTGCCTGCTGAAGCTGCGATGAACATTGCGGGAGCGTGTTTGACGTTCATGATTTTGCAATTATTGGGGTCAAATCCTGAACGTATGGCTTCGCAAACTTGCTCATAACTTCCTTCTGCGCAGAGTTCTACATATTCTTCATGTGTCATAAAACCGCTTTCACCTTCCTAAATTTTCGTGGGCTTCGTCAACTATAGCATTAACATCGTAATTCATGAGAGCTTTCGAGCGTGAGAGCCAGCACAAAAACTCTATATTCCCTTCCGGACCGCGTATAGGTGAGTACGTCAATCCGGCAATAGTGAATTTCGTATGCTCCTGTATGAATCCCGCCATACCCTCCAGAATTTCGGCATGTACCGATTTATCCCGCACAACACCTTTCGAGATTCTTTCCCTGCCCGCCTCAAACTGGGGCTTTATCAGCACAACAGCTTCACTATTTGCGCACTCATCTATCACCGGCAGAATCAGCCTCAGCGAAATAAACGACACATCACACGACGCAAAATCTACTTGTTCAGGAAAATCTGCCTTCGTCAAGTAGCGGGCGTTCGTCCTGTCCATCACTGTGACTCTGGAATCGCTCGCCAGCCTCCAGAGCAATTGACCGTACCCGACATCAATAGCGTAGACTCTTCCTGCACCCTTCGACAGCAACACGTCAGTGAATCCCCCAGTAGATGCCCCGAAATCCGCACACACTCTTCCGTTCACGTCCACAGGAAACACCTCAAACGCACGCAGCAATTTCTGCGCTCCTCTGCCTGCCCACTGCCGGACACCCTCAACCGTGATAACTTCCTCACGCGAAAACATCGCACCCGACTTCGTAACTACTTGGCCGTTTACTCGGACATTTCCCGCCATAATAAGAGCCTGAGCTTTTGTGCGGGTCTCAGCCAGTCCCAGCTCAGGCAGCAATTTATCGAGCCGCTCCTTATCCTTCATAGTCAGACGTTGAGTCTTTGCTCTGCGCTAAAATCTCCTCAGCAGTCATCACGCCGTGCTTAGGCAAAAGCTCACTGCACCGCTCCAAAATCTGCCGGGCCGTCATCCCGTAAAGCTCCCGCTGTTCGAGCTGTGTACCATGCTTCACGCAGACATCAGGCACTCCGAACCGCACAAGCCTCACTTGGGTGTTGGTCTCCGCAATCCTCGCAGCAACAGCCTCACCGAGTCCGCCGGGCATGTAGTTTTCCTCAAACACTGCCAAAAGCGTGCTTCTGCCCAGAATCTCGTCAAGCACCTCCAAATCCAGCGGCTTGATTCTCCTTGCGTCATACACTGCCGGAACACTCAGGCCGTAACGCCCGGCTTTTGCCCTCGCGTTGAGCATAGTGCTTACCGTTGCGCCGTGTCCGAGCATGGTCCACAGTGAGCCTTCCTCAATCTTCACGATACCTTTTCCGGCAGAATCGGGGCTGAGTTTTTTTGCGGGTATCAGTCCGCGCGGGTAACGTATCAGCGTCGGGCCGGTATTCTGTGAGGCTTTGAGCATAGCACTCCGCAAAGAGTCCTCATCGCACGGAGCATAGATCTCCAGATTCGGAATTGCTCTTCCCCAAGGGATGTCGAGCAGCCCTTGATGCGTATCACCGTCCGAACCTGCGAGTCCTGCCCTGTCCACCATGATCACAACAGGCAAATTCTGTAACGCAATATCATGCATGAGCTGATCCATAGCCCGCTGCAAAAACGTCGAGTATATGAACACCCACGGGCGCATACCTCCTGCTGCAAGTCCCGCTGCCATCGTGAGCATGTGGCTCTCCGCTATACCAACGTCAAAGAATCTTTTCGGGAAGTCCCGCGCAAACTGTTCGAGCTTCACGCCCGTAGCCATCGCTGCCGTGAAACACACAATCCGCTCATCAGTGCGTGCAATCTCTTCGGCAATCTCGCTTGCGGCTTCGCTCCATGTCCTGCCTTTGGTCTCGTTTTCCGGAGAAAGCTGGTGATACTTCGTCGGGTTCTCTTCAGCTTCAGGAAGTCCCTTTCCTTTCTTGGTGGTGAAGTGCAGCAATACAGGCCTGTCGTAATTCTTGGCCAGCTCCAGAATCTCCTCTGCTCCCTTGATATTATGCCCGTCAAACGGCCCCCAGTACTTTATGCCTAACTCATCAAACATGTTATTCGGAGTAACAAGATTTCTGACATGATCCCTTAAGCCTCCAAGATACTTGCTGAATCGAAAGCCTACTCTACTCTTGATGTAATTCTTGGCGCGCCGGTAAAACGTGTTCGCTGAGAGCCGAGCCAGCATCGTGGAGAAACCTCCGACTCTGTCGCTGATGGAGTGCCTGTTGTCGTTGAGAATGATGATGAGTTTGGTGTTTGTCTCCTGAACGTAATTCAGTGCCTCGAAAGCTAGTCCGTTGATGAGTGCTGCGTCACCTATGAACGCGATGATGTGCCTGTTTTCGCCTAAAAGGTCTCTTGCTTTTGCGTAGCCTAACGCCGCGGATATTGATGTGCTGGAGTGTCCGGTGTTGAAGTGGTCTGCGGGACTCTCGTTTCTTCGGGGAAAACCTGAAATTCCGTCCTTTTGCCGTAACGTGTGGAACTGGTCGAATCTGTCAGTGAGTATCTTGTACGGGTATGACTGGTGTCCAACGTCGAAAATGATTCTGTCTCTGAAGGGGTCAAACTTTCTCAGCATTGCTATAGTAAGCTCAACCACTCCCAATGACGAGCCTAAATGCCCTCCGTTTTTGCGCACAGTGTCTACAATGACTGCCCGCACCTCCTCAGCCAGCACGGGCAGCTTGTCTTCATCTATCCGCAGTAAATCTTCGTGAGTAAATCCTTGTTTCAAGAAGTCCATATCACATTTAGTATCACTCGAATTTCCGGAACTCGTACGCAGCAAACTGTGCTATTAACCGCAGAGAAGCTATCTGTGAGTTATCCAGCACTGTCCTTCCGTCGTGGCCTGCACCGAGAGCGATAATACCCACAAGCGAAATATCGTCGCACACCGGGAAAATGTACCTGATTCCTGAAGCCTTGATAGCGTCCTTCCACGGGCATCCGGCCAAGCCCCAAGACATGAATATAGAGTCCGGAGATTTTTCGGTGAGGTCGTAATTCGGTGCGCTGACCTTCGCGATTGAGACTGCTCCGCCCGGTGAAGGCAATAGTGTAGTGTCCGCAGCGGCCTTGACGTGTCCGGTCCTGTGTTCGGTTACGGAATAGCCCTTGCGTGAGGCGTTCCACGAGGCGAGAATGCAGTTGTTCATGCGGGACTGCTCAGTGAAGATGTCCACCAGCAGGGAGCAGAATTTTTCGCGGGTGTCTGCTGCACGAAGAATCTTGAGGACGTTCGACAGCGATAACACCGTGAACTCTCCGGAAGAGATATTTGCTTCGGCCTGCCTTGACTGAGCGCGGAGGTTGTTGATGGCTATAGCCCTGACTGCGAGATTCCCAAGCAGCTCCAAGAAATTCATAGTCTGTTCGTCGGGGAGCTTGTCCCACTGTATCACGCAGAAGAGTCTGCAGTTTCCTTCGGCCACCGGCAAAACCACCTCAACCGGAGAATCTGAACGGGTAATCACCGGAGCAGGAGGGAGAATCTGTGAGGCGTATATGCCTTTGCGTTCGGGTATGCTGTCTGCTTTTCCGTTGAAGACCGTCAAATAACTTCCCTCATCCTTGAGAATCACTACTGATTTCGGGAAAAGACTCTCTTGCAGAACATCCGCCAAGAATGACGCAAAGTATTGCAGGGGCATCGGCTCAAAGATTGACGCAAGTGTGCTTTTTGTGGCGAGAATCATGTACGACAGCCGGGAGAGCTTTTTCTCTGTGTCTGATATGTTCTTGAAGGTCTGCCACAGCCTCACGAGTCCGGCATAGGGTTTCAGTTCGTCAAGGAGTGCGGGAATGTTTGCGGGTTTGTCCTTGAGGAGGATATAGATTTGCCAGTGAGTCCCTCTGATTCTGATTACGCCCGGCCAAGAGTTTGTGCCTGCGGAGAAATCCAGCTCGTACGATTCGCGCACAATGCTTTTCGGGAACAGAGCAGTAACCTCATCAGGAACTTTCAGGCTTTCGGGGACGAGTCCGGCAGCGTCAAGTACGTTAAGGCTTCCGGAGTTGTCTGGCTCAACTATGAGAGCATTGATGCCTTTATCGCTGAGGAGGTCAGTCAAGAGCTTTAATGCCCCGCCGTTCACGAGGAAGTCTATTTTTTTCTGGAGATCGTTAATGTTTTCGGGCATGGTACTAGTTCATACACCGTTACAGAAGACTTATAACATTTCTATCTGCTCCCTTCCTTGTTCAACGCGTCCGCTTTTGCGATGGTCTGCTACTCACGTTTGGGATAGTGTTTACATGTCGCAGACACGCTCCGGAGGCTTCACATTTCAGCCTAGCAGGGGCTGCCCCGCTAACGTACGGGTACATAATTTCTACTCACTGATAAGGTTGAATATTTTGAGTGAAACTAGCCGCAAGGCACGGACAAAACCCCAGAACAGCTTGGTTATCGCCTCTAATTTTTCTTCGTCCAACCCGATATATCCAGTTCACAAAATGAGATACCAAATAATGACGGGAATTATACCAGTCGTTAGCATGAGAGCAAAGTGTTAGAGCTAAGTCCTCTGTAAAACGATTTCCTCCTTTCTTGTAATTTTAGTTGTGTGTGAAAATTTTAGTGTGTTTATTTTATCGCTTTTTGCCTCCAAAATCGTATAATATATCAATCAATTTATCACGACACATAATTTTTCATACACATAATCTCATATTGAAGGGCTGGCGTTTATCATTGATAGAGTTACATCGGCTTAACGGTGATGCTTTCCTGCTGAATTCCGACATGATAGAAACTATTGACGTAACTCCTGATACTGTTTTGCGTCTGCTGAACGGACATAGATACGTCGTCAAGGAAAAAGTCCGTGATGTGTACAAGAAAATTATAGCCTTCAGGAAGGCCGCAGGATATACATGCATAATCGCGAATACTGCGAATGAATCTAAGGAATAAACAGCAGAGGTGAACCTGTTTTGGATTTAACGAGTCTTATAGGATTTCTAGGCACATGGATTCTAGTTATTGCGTCAATGGCTGCGGGCGGAAACTTGGGAGCATACATAGATATTCCGTCAGTCATGATCACACTCGGCGGAGCTATCGGAGCAACAGTAATCTCCAACCCCGGCGACCGTCTCAAAGCTGTGGGAGGCTGCTTGAAGAACGTGTTTGTGTTTCAGGCACCCGACCTTGTGGGAATGGTGCAGATGATAGTCAGCTTCGCAGAGAAAGCCCGGCGTGAAGGACTGCTCTCACTTGAGGCGGATGTTGCTGAAGTCGACAGCGAATTTATGCGCAAAGCAATTCAGCTTGTAGTTGACGGCACTGACCCCGAACTTGTGCGGGCAATACTGGATACGGAAATAGGAGTCTTTGAGGACAGGCATTCGGCCAACAAAACAGTGTTCGACAACCTTGCGGAGTTCGGGCCGTCGTTCGGAATGATAGGTACGCTTATCGGACTAATAGCAATGCTGGGAAACCTCGCGGATGTCAGCGCGCTCGGTCCCGGAATGGCGGTCGCACTCATCACGACAATGTACGGCTCAATGCTGGCGAACATGTTTGCAATTCCGACAAGCAAGAAACTCGCTGCACGTTCTGCTCAGGAAGTGAAAGCTATGGAGCTGATGGTAGAAGGAATACTCGCTATACAGGCCGGCGAAAACCCGCGCATAGTTGAGGAGAAACTGAAAGTCTATCTGCCTCCGGCAATGCGTGAAGCCTTCAACCAGGAGGAGGGCTAACAGATGGCGCGCCAGAAAAAACCTGAAGAGCCGGGACTCTCCGCACCGTTCTACATGAGTACGTACGGCGACATGATCACGCTGGTGCTGTGTTTCTTCATCCTGCTGTTCGCAATGTCGTCGATAGATGCCCAGAAGTTCCAGAAGGCGTTGCTGTCTCTGAGAGGGTCTCTCGGAGTCCTGAAGGGCGGAGTCACTACGGAGGAGTCCCAAGACCCCAACAAAAGCGGCGAAATGGGAACGAGTCCCGGCGCAAGCGAACGGCTGGAGCTGGATACGCGGCATGTTGCGTACACGCTGAACAGCTATTTGCGTTCGGAGAACCTGACGCGGGATATTCAGGTGTCTATCAATCAGCGGGGTGTGGCTGTGTCGATAAGCGATCAGTTTTTG
>JAFTBT010000051.1 GCA_017455085.1 Synergistaceae bacterium | reverse complement strand
GGCTATGGGAATGATGATGCTTCCGCCGATGATGATCTCCCTTCCGTTCAAGATATTATTGTTCGTGATGGCTGACGGCTGGAATCTGGTGGTTATGAGCGTCCTGAAAAGTTTTACGAATGTCCCGTAAAGAAAGGTTGCGTGAAAAAATATGCCTGTAACGAATTTGAGCCTGTTCGACATTCTCAGCGGAGCAATCTGGACGATGATCAGCGTGACTCTGCCGATTCTGCTCACAGCAATGATAGTAGGCCTCACGATAGGAATACTTCAGACAGCTACGTCAATACAGGAGCAGACTCTAATATTCATCCCGAAAATTTTGGCGGTGTTCGCGTGCATAGTGCTGCTGTCGCCGTGGATAGGCCAGAGAATGCTCGTAATGACCCGCGAGATTCTCGGACAGCTAGAGAGATTCATACAGTAGTCTTTTCCTGACATGAGAGGCACAGAACTTCCCGCACAGCTTCTCGCAATATACTTACTGCTTCACCTGCGCTATATAGGCCTCGTGTTCAGCTCTCCGGTCTTCACGTCAACCATGCCCCCGACTCCGTACAGGTATCTTTTCGTGGTCATGCTCACAGCGTGTTCAGTCGGCATCATCAAGACGGAGACCATACCCATGATCTATTTTGACGAGGTTATTTTTCTGGGTGTTGTGTGCCTTCGTGAGCTGCTTATCGGGGTTGCGCTGGGTTTTGTGTCCGCACTGCCGCTGTATGCGCTGAGAATAGCCGGAGAACAAATCGGTACAACTATGGGCTTCTCAATGGCTCAGGTTATGGATCCGACTACTCAGAGCGAATCCAGCCTTTTGGGACAATTGCACTTCTTCACGGCGATGTGGCTGTATTTCCGGTGGAACGGACACATGCTGATGATTCAGGCAGTGATTGAGAGCCTAAAGCTAGTTCCTCCCGGACAGATTTCGCTTTTTCCGTCAGGAGATATGCAGCTCGGCGAATGGCTGCAAAATCTCTTCATGCTGGGGATAAGAATCGTTGTGCCGTTTTACTGTTCGCTTGTGCTGTCGGACGTAGGGCTGGGCTTTTTGGCTCGGACAGTCCCGCAGATGAATATCTTTGTTGTGGGATTGCCGGTGAAGGTCATGCTTGGATTCTTGGTGCTGTCGGCAGCTTTGCCCCTAGCTATGGACTTGATATATACGAAGTTCGAACACTGGATAGAATTTGCGCTGAGTGTGATTCGAGTCTGGAGGCCAATGTGAGAAAATTCAACCTGCAATTTTTCGCTGAAGAGCGCACAGAAGAAGCTACTCCCCACAAACGCGAAAAAGTCCGTGAAGAAGGCCGCGTGTGCATGAGCAAAGACCTCAACGCCGCCGTGGGGATCATCACCGCACTGTTGGGCTTGGCCATGCTCGGCGCGATGACTTGGCGGACACTAACAGGGCTGATTCAGTTCATGATGCGGGCAATCGGAGACCAGACTATTTTGCGGGACGGGTGGTTCGCGTTTGTGTCGTGGGAGGCCATAAAACGCTACTTTGCTGCGTGGCTGCCGCTGGGCGGACTCGTTGTGCTGTTCTCGACAATGACAGTGATAGCGCAGGTCGGCTTCGCTATCACGGGTGAACCATTCGGTCCGAAATTCGACAGGCTCAACCCGTTCACCGGCATGAAGAAAATCATCTCCCTCCGTTCGTGCGTTGAACTGCTGAAAGGATTACTGAAGGCCTCAATTTTTGCGGTCATGATCTACACGGCCATACGCAGCTATCTTCCGTTGTCGTCAAAAACTATGCAGATGCCTCTGAATATCGGTGCAGTACAATTCTGGAATATGCTCTGGAGTCTGGCGATGAGGCTTGCGCTGATGCTGTTAGTGATGGCGTTTGCTGACTATGCTTATCAGAAATGGGACTTTGAGAAATCTATACGGATGAGCAAGAAAGAAATCAAGGACGAGTACAAACAAATGGAGGGAGACCCCCAAATCAAGCAGAAGATCCGC
>JAFTBT010000050.1 GCA_017455085.1 Synergistaceae bacterium | reverse complement strand
ATGACGACACGCACGACACTGCAAAGCTCCCGATTAGGCTGAAGATATTTTCTCCCTGAGACTGAATGCGGCTAAAGGCATTATTCATGATATTACGTTCTCTCTGGTCGTAATGTGAACGTAAAAATTCTGCTTCATCACTCCGCAGCCTTTTTCTTGAAATCATGCCGGTCAAATCGCTGTAGAGGGCTGTCATATCCTTATCGCTCTCGATATTTCCCAGACTGAGATTATTGATGATGTTCTGGTACTCCTGCTCAAGAATGATTCTGTCCGGTGTCGTCAAAATCCTGTGAACTGATACTATCGCCATGTTCAGAGCTAACATTGTGTGCTGAGGGTCATATATCTCTTCAGCGTGAGCAGCTCCGGACATGAACACAGACAAACATACTGCCGCAAGTACTTTCTTCATGTTGCCTTCCTCCTGATAATTGTTAAAGTGGATGCATGACATTATCGCATATGTTGTAGAATTGAGAAAAATTTTCACGAGGGGGTAATAACTCTATGGGAATGACAATGACTCAAAAGATCCTCGCCAAACACGCGGGGCTTCCGGAAGTTCATGCAGGCCAGCTCATACAGGCAAATCTTGATTTAGTGCTGGGCAACGACATCACTACACCGGTTGCTATCAACGAGTTCAACGCCGCAGGGTTCGACAGCGTTTTTGACACAAGCAAGATCGTCATGGTTATGGATCACTTCGTCCCGAACAAGGACATCAAATCAGCCACTCAGTGCAAACAGTGCAGGACCTTCGCAAAAAGATTCGGCATATCCCACTATTACGATGTCGGCACTATGGGAATCGAACACGCCTTACTCCCTGAACAGGGACTCGTAGCTCCCGGAGAAGCAGTAATCGGCGCGGACTCACACACATGTACTTACGGAGCAGTCGGAGCGTTTTCCACCGGCGGAGGTTCTACGGACATGGGTGCAGCAATGGCTTCGGGGTATATCTGGTTCAAAGTGCCTGCAGCGATTCGTGTGCATGTTACCGGCAAAAAAAGGCCGTATGTTTCCGGAAAAGATGTGATTCTGACTCTGATAGGCAGGATCGGTGTGGACGGTGCGCTGTATAAATCTCTTGAGTTCTGCGGAGAAGGACTCTCACAGCTCACTATGGCGGACAGGCTGACGATCTCGAACATGGCAATCGAAGCCGGAGGCAAAAACGGAATCTTTCCTGTTGACGGCATCACAAGGGACTTCCTGAAGGGCAGAGTCACACGCGAATGGACAGCATACGAGCCCGACCCTGATGCTGAATACGAGCAGACTATAGAGCTGAATCTTGACGATATAGACTGCACCGTAGCATACCCGCATTTGCCGGAAAACGCTCACCCTGCGCGCGAAGGCAGAGACATTCAGATTGACCAGATAGTTATCGGCTCATGCACCAACGGCAAAATTGAGGACATGGAGGCCGCCGCTAACATCCTCAAGGGAAAACACATAGCTGACGGCGTGAGAGGCATAGTGATTCCTGCGACTATGAGCATATACCGGGAGTGCATGAAGAGAGGCTACACGGATATATTCCTAGACGCTGGATGTGTGGTGAGTACTCCGACATGCGGGCCGTGTTTGGGGGGATACATGGGGATT
>JAFTBT010000006.1 GCA_017455085.1 Synergistaceae bacterium | reverse complement strand
GTAGGCTACATCACTGTCGGAAACACCATGAAGCTCGCTCAGGTCATCGCCGCAAAGACCGGTGCAGAACTTTTCGAGGTAGCTCCCGCCAAAAAGTACCCTGCGGATTATGACACCTGCATTGACGTGGCCAAGAAGGAGCAGAACCAGAAAGCCAGACCCGCTATAGCTCAGGACAAGGACATCTCGGAGTATGACGTGATATTTTTGGGGTATCCTGTGTGGTGGGGAGATATTCCCATGTGCATGTACACGTTCATAGAGGCTCATGACTGGGCAGGAAAAACCGTGATACCTTTCTGCACACACGAAGGCTCAGGCTCTGGCAGGACTGACCGGACACTGAAAAGCTCTCTGAAGGGTGCTGAAGTGAAGCCTGCTATGGCTATGCGTGGAGGCACTGCACAGAATAATGCCACTGAAGTTGAACGGACAGTGGACCGCTGGCTGAAGACTCTAGGCTTGGGATTCTAGTACACATATTTTGTTCATGGAGGCAGCAGGTGATTTTGGCCTGCTGTTTTTTGTATGATATACTCTGCGCAAGACACAAAAAATCCCTAAAGAAACGGTTGATATTCATGAGAAATATGCATAGAATAAGCTCACGGCTCACGGCTAGGCTGGATTGATTGTCTTCGTGGAATTGCTATCCTTCTTGTTCTTATCGGACACCTTCGAATCTTCGGTAGAGTTTTCCCGTTCCAGATCTACAAGTTCATTAACGGATTCCATATGCCTCTATTCTTCATGCTTGCCGGCTACCTCTTCAAGCAGGAGAGACCTTTCAGCGAACTCATTCACAAAATAGCATACAGATATATTATCCCTTACTTCATACTCTGCGGAATAAACCTGCTTATCGAGATAATAATTCACTTCCTTCTTGGCATGGAGTATGACGTTCCCAATTATGTGAGGGGTATCATATATTCACGAGGTACTTTCGAATGTATGCCGAACTGTACGCCTCTATGGTTCTTGACAGCGTTATCTTCAGCTCTGGTGATATATTTCTGGATCACACGGATAAAGAGCCGAATACTTTACTTTTTTGCTGTGGTGTTATGCCCTGTGGTGAGCTTCCTGCTTGCTAAAAACGACTGCCCAAAACTCTTTTGGAATATTGACTCTGCATTGATGGGAATCATATTCATTGCTTTCGGGCACATGACCAGGACTTCGGACTTGCTTGGGAAGTTTGAGGGTTTGAGCCTCACGAAGCAAATATCACTGCTGGTTATCATGTTTTGTGTCGGAACAGCAGGAATTATGTGCAACTTTAACTTTGGTGACGGATCTGTGAGCTTTGATAATAATCATTACGGCAGCTTGATACTGATGATTATCGGAGCAACAGGCGTATCTTCAGTAGTTTTCTGCGTGGTGAGGAAGATTTTTGCAGATCGTTCTGGATTTCTGGGGTACTTGGGACAGCATACAGTGTTCATAATGAGCTTTGATTTCTTTGCCAACAGGATAGCGAGCCACTCACTTGATTTTTTGGGTATGCATAACGTGTTTACAGCGTTGACTCTAAAGCTAGCAATCATCATGACAGGCCTGATGCTTTGGAACTTCCTGATAAGACAAATTCATAATGAGAATATACGCGAGTTCCTGAGGTTTTGAACTCACAGCAGCGTAAAGCCAGCAATCACTATTATGTGCATGATGCTCTGGGTCTCTTCCTGATAAGACAAATGCATAACGAGAATATACGCGAGTTCCTGAGGTTTTGAACGCCACTCAACAAAAACAGTTAGCTGGTTCATGTTCGGCCAGCTCACTGCAAACCAGTATCAACCCTGTTCATGGCAATATCTTACTCTTTCAGAAAGCGGGTTATAATATCTCCCAATTACTACATAAAATCATTCACACAGGGAGGCACTCAAAACTTTATGCCCAAACTCACAGTCATAGGCGCAGGAGTCAGCGGTCAAGGTCTGGCACTCCTCGCACACTCTCTCGGCGAAAACGTCCTAGTCTCCGAACAGAAATCCATTCCCGATGACGTTAAAGCCCTCTTCACTCAGAATAATATCGCCTACGAAGAAGGCCACAGTGACAGCGTCTTCGAGGACACACGCGAAATCCTCATCAGTTCCGGAATCCCCCCTCAGTCAGAAATCCTCATGCAGGCACAATCCCGCGGCTACACCCTCACCGGCGAACTGGACTATGTTCTGCCACACATCCGGACTCACAATCTCGTCTGCATCACCGGCAGCAACGGCAAAAGCACCGTCACTTCCCTC
The DNA here is from genome assembly GCA_017455085.1 of Synergistaceae bacterium. The sequence goes on along the minus strand of JAFTBT010000006.1, from coordinate 11,695 downwards.
ACCGGCCACATACTTGCACGTGCAGGCCTCAAGACCGGTACAGGCGGAAATCTCGGCACCGCCTCCGCAAAGTTCACGCAGGAAGATTTTGACGCAGTAGTCCTCGAACTCAGCAGCTTTCAGTTAGCCCGCGCAACACGCAATCTCCGCGCAAAAGTCGCAATAATCACTAACCTAGCTCCGGATCATCTCGACTGGCACGGAAGTTACGAAGCATACGTAGAAGCAAAATCACGAGTACTCTCACTGCGAGACCCCGAAGGCTGGGGCATAATTCAGGACAGAGATTTTCCCGCACTCAACCCCTCAGGAAAGATTATTACTCTGAGCTGGACAGGTACACCCTCACACGAAACACAAGGCCACATCTTCATGCAGGATACTCAAGCTGTACTCATCATCAACGGCCAAGCAATACCACTCTTCAGGTACACAGACACCACGCTAATCGGCTCTCACAACCTCGAAAACGTAGCTATGAGTCTGTGCGCAGCCTATCTGTTGGGCGTGAAGGGGGACGCGAAATTTTTGCTCAAGGGCTTCCGGCCATTGCCTCACAGGTGCGAACACGCAGGCACTATCGACGGAGTACAGTACATTGACGACAGCAAAGGCACAAACGTAGCCGCAACCATCACCGCGATTCAGAGCATACCAGGGCGAAAGATCATTATTCTCGGCGGACAGGGCAAAGGTGAGGATTATACTCCGCTGGCTGAGGCAGTGAAGGCTGACTGCGATTCGGCTGTGCTTATCGGTGAGGAGGCTGGCAAGATTCAGGAGGCTCTGGAGCGTGCAGGCTACACGTCATTTCACCGAGTCTCCACGATGGAGGAGGCTGTGCATGTTTCTCGCAGCTTGGCCAAGTCCGGAATGGTGGTGTTGCTTTCTCCTGCATGTACGAGCTGGGACATGTACAAGAGCTACAAGGCTAGGGGTGAACATTTTTGCCGGATAGTAAGCGAAATGCAGTAGTAGATGTCCTGCTGTCGTTAGTCTCCATTGAGGTCATAATCCCGTTAATCCTGAGCGGAGGAGGTCTGATTATGATTTCGTCGCTCTCACTGCGCAACAGCATGGCCGGAGGAAATCCATATAGTGCGCCGTTGAAGCAGTTCCAGTTTATCGGGCTGGGAATAACCATGATGATAATCTTCCTGAGAGTCCCAACACAGAGCATCCGCAAAAGCAGCTCCAAACTTTTTGGTGTGGGTGTGTTGCTGTTGGTGCTGACTCTGATTCCGGGCTTAGGGGTGACGATTAACGGTGCAAGGCGTTGGCTGAACTTGCCGGGCTTCAGATTCCAGCCGGTGGAGTTGATGCTGCTGGCTGTTCCCGCGCTGATGGCGAAGCGACTCACTGACGATGACGTTGTGAAATTCCGCACAGACCTTCATGCGTTCATAAGCCCCACAATCATAATTACTGCTGTGAATGCCGGATTGTTGCTGTTGCAGCCTAACTTAGGCTCTACGATAATCATTGCTGCAATATGTTTCGTGATGTATATCGAGCGCAGAGGATGGCAGTACCCGTTAATCGGAATGGGTGTCGGAATAGTGCTTGTAGGTATATTGATTCTTGTTGCGCCGTACAGGATGAGCAGGCTGTTAGCGTTTCTTGACCCTTGGGATGACCCTATGGGCAGAGGCTTTCAGATCATACAGGGGCTTGTGGCATTTGCGAATGGCTCAGTAACAGGTGTAGGAATCGGCAGAGGCCTTCAGGAAGAAAGATACCTGCCTGAAGCTGCGAGCGACTATATTTTTCCGGCGATAGGTGAGGAGTTCGGATTAGTGGGAACGTTGACGCTGATGCTGCTGTATGCTCTGTGGACATGGAGGGCGTATTACGTGTACAGGGAGGCCAAGACTCCATTCACGAAATGCCTAGCGTTGGGTCTTACAGCGTCGGTGATATTCCCGATGTTCGTGAACGTAGCCGGAGTCACAAAGCTTATGCCATTAACCGGAATCCCTATGCCGTTCATCAGTGCAGGAGGAAGCGCGATGATATTCATGTGGGCGAAAATAGGCATACTCATGCGCATAAAGATGGAGAGCAGAATCGAGACTCCCAAGAAGGAGAAGAAGAAAAAGCAATGAGCAATAGAGTGTTGATAGCGTCAGGAGGCACAGGAGGGCATATATTCCCTGCGATAGTTTTCGGGATGGGCTTGCAGAAAAACGGAGACAGTGTGAAGTGGCTGTGCGGATCTCGTGAGCTTGAGAGGACTATATACACTTCGGCGGGCATCACTCCGGAAATTCTGCCTATTGCTGGCTCGCCTATGGGTACGAAATCTCCCGTAAAAATACTTGGCCGGATAGCTAACCTGTTGAGCTCCTTCACGATGACTTCACGGATAATACATGACTTCAGGCCTGACGCAATATATGTATTCGGAGGGTATATCTCATTTGCGCCGCTGTTGCTGGGAAAACTGAAGGGGATACCTGTAACTCTCTACGAACAGAATGCAGTTGCAGGACGTGTAGCGAGACTAGCCGAGAAGTTAGGGGCGAATATCTGCACAGGATGGCCTGTGTGTGAGGGGATAAAGCACTTCACGTACACTGGTACACCTGCGCGGGAACCTGTGAGGGTTTTGCGTGAGGAGGCACTTCGTGAGCTTGGGCTGAAGATTCCTGTTGAGAGCAGAATAGTCGGGGTAGCTGGGGGTTCGTTAGGGAGCGGGCCTTTGAGCGAACTGATGAGGAGGACTGCGGAGCTTTGCAGGGGGTATGAATTTGTGTTCCTGTCGTCAAAAGAGAGACGGGACGAGGAAAATATGCACTTCATACTGTCGCAGTGGAATATGAACGCGTTTTACTCAGTGAGTGATGTGTTAGTGTGTAGGTCTGGGGGGTCTACGCTGGCTGAAGTCCTGAAATGGGGTATGCCTGCGATAACTATTGCTTGGCCGGGTGCAATGGATAACCATCAAGAGAAAAATGCTCGTGAATTTGTGAAGCTGGCGAAGAATGGGCGGATGTTTCCGGAGACTGGGAAGCCGGAAGACTTGGCGGAGATTATCGGAGGCCTGATGCCGTAAACGTGATGATATAAGCGTGAGAGTTCCCCTGTTTTTTGCGGGGGAATTTTTTGTGCGCACATGACGCGGTAAAATTACGCATATCTTTTCAGGAGGCATAAATTCATGAGGCAATATATAGTTGACGCGTTCACCGACAAAGTATTTTCCGGAAATCAAGCAGCAGTGTGTGTGATGGACTCTTGGCCTGAAAAGCAGCTCATGATGAACATTGCCCGCGAGAATAACTTTTCAGAAACAGCCTTCACCGTCAAAGAAGGCAACGTGTATCGTCTCCGGTGGTTCACCCCGAAAGTAGAGATAGACCTTTGCGGACATGCGACACTTGCAGCGGCGTATGTGGTGCTGAGATTCTATGAACACTCCAAATCCGTAACCTTCACGACTATGCGCGGAGAATTGACAGTAACACGGCACGATGACATGTACGCAATGGACTTCCCAGCGTATGAGCTTGAGAGTGTTCCCGTGAGTGAGGCTATGCGTGAGTCTTTGGGTGTTATGCCTGAAGCGGCGTATATGGGTCGGGATTTGCTGTGTGTCCTGAACAGCGAGGAGGCTGTGCGTAAATGTGTACCCAATCAGGCAAAAATCAGTGAGCTTGACGGAATGCTTGTGCATATCACGGCCAGAGGGCATGAGGGTGAAGCTGACTGTGTATCACGTAGCTTTGCGCCTAAGCTGGGGATCAGTGAAGACCCTGTGTGTGGATCTGGACACTGCCACATTGTGCCGTACTGGTCGAAGATTCTCGGCAGGAGGGACATCACGGCGTATCAGGCCTCAGAGCGTGGAGGGTACTTGTATTGTCGAGACGAGGACGAGCGGGTAGTTATTTCGGGGAAAGCAGCACTGTATTCACGTTCGGAGATTCTGGAGGAGGAGTAGGACATGAACCAGCTAGAAAGAATCGCACTTATGGAACAATTTCTAGATAAGGCAAAAGAAAATCTTAGGGCATATTCTGAGTCACTGAGGGCATTTCGGGAAATTCAGCCCAAATTGCGGGAGCTTGCGGGGTATTATGCTGGCGAGGATTGGAGGAAGGATTTTGCGGACGATGAAGCCGGAAGACTGCCGGAAGGCCTGAAGCGTGGAGTGCTGAGTGAGGACGGCGTGTATGACGTGTTGAGTGAGAATAGGGAATTGCAGGCGGAGACTCTGGAAGTGATGGCGGAGATTCTGCGAGATGGGAGATTCTGACATGAGGAAGGTCGAACACGCGGAGATAAAGCTCGTGATTGACGGAATAGCTTTCACGTGGGATGACAAGAAAGCGGCTATAAACCTTCGCAAACACGGAGTCAGGTTTTCGGAGGCAGCAGCGATCTTTCAAGATGAAAACGTTATGATAGATATTAACTCCGTTGATGACTATACCGGTGAAGAGAGATTGCAGGCTATAGGTATGGTATATGGTGATGTGATGTTTATGGTTTACGTTGAACGCGTAACAATGTACAATGACGACATTATCCGTATAATATCAGCCAGATATGCAACAAAAGAGGAGGAAAGATACTATGCTTATGGGCTTGCATGACATTTTGAAGGCGGTTAAAGACCCTGATGAACGTGAGGCAATACGCCAAGATTTTTTGAAGCGTATGGAGGCGACTCGGAAACTGCGTGGAATTGAGATAGATTGCTCTGATATACCTGAGGTAACAGATTTTTCCGGCTTCAGACCTGCTAAACCGTATATTGACAGGATACGTGAACACAACAAAAGAGTCTGGGCAGAGCGCGAAAAACAACGAACACAATAACGCAAATAACGCAATAAACTTGACAAAACAGCACGAAAGGATATAATACTCACTCGTTGAACAACAAAGAGCGGGGCGTAGCGCAGTCTGGTTAGCGCACCTGCTTTGGGAGCAGGGGGTCGGAAGTTCGAATCTTCTCGCCCCGACCAGAGTGAAAGTGTTGACATCAGGATATGCGGGAATAGCTCAGTTGGCTAGAGCGATGGCCTTCCAAGCCGTAGGTCGCGGGTTCGAATCCCGTTTCCCGCTCCAGAAGTTGACAGGGCAACACGCAATGTATGCAGTATACGCGCTCTTAGCTCAGCTGGATAGAGCAACGGCCTTCTAAGCCGTAGGCCGCGGGTTCGAATCCTGCAGGGCGCGCCAGTAAACAGACAGTTTGCGGAGTCGGCATGTGGATGCAACAATGTAGCAGAGCTTGCTAAGTTGACGAGAATGTTAGTGTTTTTACAGTGATGTTCCGTTAAGTTCAGTGAGTTATGCCAGTGAGTTATGAATACTTCGTGATTTGTGGTTAGTCTGCAATTTGTGAGTAGTCAGCGAGTTGCGAGTAGTTCGTGATTTGTGAGTAAGTTGCAAGTTGTGGATAGGTCGAGAGTTGCGAGTAGTCATTGATTTATGGTTAGTCTGCAAGGTCTGATTAATTCGTGAATTGTGTGTAATCTGCAAGTTGTGGGTAGTCCGCGAGTTGTGAGTAACTTGAAAACATGGTGAGTGTAGCGCAATTTGGTTAGAGCTTCGGATTGTGGTTCCGGCGGTTGAGGGTTCAAGTCCCTTCACTCACCCCAGAGAATATAAACAGCGTTCTTAGCTCAGTAGGATAGAGCGGCAGACTTCGGATCTGCAGGCCGCGGGTTCGAATCCTGCAGGGCGCGCCAGTGATTTGACACAATACATAATGGACTGTTAGCTCAGTTGGTAGAGCAGCTGACTCTTAATCAGCGGGCCGTGGGTTCGAGTCCCTCACAGTCCACCATTTTTTTACCACTCCTCATTTTCTTAATCGCTCATAGTTTCCTTAGCCACTTCTAGTTTTCCTCATCGCCACACTTGATGCAAATACCCTCATGCGTTTCATATTGGCTAGCATATTTTATGTATCACGCTCCATACATCCATCCCAACGCTTCCCGCATATCGTCTGTCATGTTGCATACATCCCGACACATTCCGCATAATATTTCTCACATCATCCAGCCTCTCGGATCATCTCAATCATCACGCTTCACATGCATCACGCACTTCACGTTCATTCACTTCACACACAGCTATTCCACACATATAACCTCACATTCTTTCACAGACTTGACACATCTCAACAGAAATCTATCCATCCCACATTCTTCATGTATCAGACATATTAATGCTTATCTATACATTCATTATGCATTCTAATAGTTTTATAACAGTCATGTGATGAGATACTCATATGGGCTTTTATGTTCCCGACATATTCTGAGGCTACATACACACAACAAAAAGCTGCATCCACACCACAACTAAATACTACACTCACACAAAAAGCGGAGTCCCCTCATCATCGAGAAAACTCCACTGTCAGAATTACAGATACTCATACGGGTTTTTATGTCCCCAAAACATGCTTAGGCTACATACACACAACAAAAAGCTGCATCCACACCACAACTAAATACTACACTCACACAAAAAAGCGGAGTCCCCTCATCATCGAGAAAACTCCGCTTATCGTTTACTGCACTATTTCTTCATGAAGCCCTGTCCTGATTCTTCGGCCTCTTCCCCCGAAGATACATCAAAACCTGCCAAATCCTCAAGCCCAGAACCTCAAACCTTACTGCTCAGACTAGAATGCTACCTTCGTCCTGAAGCGCACTACGTTGTCTTCCTTGCTGTCGTTGCCTTCAAGATCGTTCTTTGCGTGCATGTAGTTCAGTCCCATTGTGGTGTAGTCGTTCAGTTTGTAGCTCACACCAAGTCCAAACTCTGCCGGCTTGTAGCTGTTTGCTCCCATGTCAACATCGTAGCCATAGTAGAACAGGTATGTTGTCCACTTGTCGTTCCACTCCTGATCAGCTCCAACTCTCCAGTACTTCGTGTCGAACGCCGAAATGCCCTTGCCGAAGTTATCCTGAAGCAGTCCGCCGTAGAACAGTATACCATCGTTCATTCCGGTGAAGCCCTCCTGGAACTGGCCGTACTCGAGCCATAAGCTGGTGAACTTCAGTGCTTCCTGCTTGATGTCGATGATCGCTGCCCAGTGGTTCGCGCTGTCTACCCATTTGCCGTTCTTGTCAACGATGCCGTAGCCTATATCTTCCCAGCCGGTTACTGCTGCATTGACTGCCTCACGGTTCGCCTTCTGGTAGTAGAAAATACCCTTCAGTGCGATCGCGTCAGTGAAGTTGAAGCGAAGGCCTGCGAAGAGAGTCCACATATTCTTGAACGCTGTATCTCCTGCTTCGTGATAGGTATTCGTTACATGCTTATGCACTGTGTCATCCCAGTGAGTGCCGTAATGCTCGTCGTTGTCGCCTACAAACACCTGACCGCCGAGATCAAATCCGAACTGCTCCGTGAACTGGAACGTACCTCTTGCCATTGCCATCCAGTCCTCATCGCCGATCTTGTTGGGATGTGCTGCCATGATCTGAGCTGTGCCAAGTCCGAAGTTCTTGGTCAAGCCCATGCCGGTCCATGTCCAGTCTGTGAGTATCTGGTCTCCATTCCAGCCGCCGACTTCTTTCAGCGGAATCTTGTACTCGCCTTCCCATGCCCAGTTCTGACGGCCAACAAGAAGCCTGCTGTCCATGAAGAACGGCATCTCAACGTAGAACCTGTCCCATCTGACATAGGCGGTTTCGTCGCCGCGTGCTCTTGCGCGGAAGAACATCTCGTCATTCTCGCCCCATGTGCGCTCGAATAACAGTCTTGCTTCATCGAACTTCACTTCGCCTTTTCCGTCAGGGCCGAAAGCGTCTTTTGCGTCGTGTCTGCTCTCGTTCATGACATCAAGCACTAACGTTCCGTGAATGTGCCAGCCGCCGAGTCTGTTCTCAAGCACTGCTACTCTCTCGTCAAGCTCGTCTACTCTTACGCCGAGTGCTTCAAGCTCATCTTTGAACTCAACAACGAGTCTCTTCAGCATCTCTACGTCCTGCTTGCTGGCCTTGGTCATGTCCACTACTGCGAGGGCTCTGGCTAATGCTGAAGCCATCTCGTAACGGGTGGTCTGCTGCTGGCCTTTGTAGGTACCATCGGGGAAACCTGAGAGGATACCGTGTGCTGCTAACTGTCCGATTGCGTCATATGCCCAGTGATTCATCGGCACGTCCATGAACGGGTTGGTCATTGAGAATGCCGGGGCTGCCAGTGCTGCCATAACTACAACAGCTGCTAATACTGCTAATTTCTTCATTGTAAATAAACCCCCTTATGAAATTGTCAACATGCTATCGTCCTTTACGCACTCAGTCTTATTACTGCCCTGAGCCTGTGGGGGGTTCGGAAAGTTACCTTGTTTCCTTTCTGTTCCTCTGACAGTCAGTGAGGCTGTATTCCGACCTCCTGCGCCCTCTGCTGTGAACTTGTCCTTAATGCCTGAACGGGGATGTTGCACCTCATTTCTGCGGCTTCCGGTTTGAAAGTTACTGCGTCGGTTTGACGATCTTTCGCTACGTATTTCCCGTAGCACGCGGATATATTACTACAGGAAAACGAAATTTGCAAATATGTATTTTTACGTTTGTGCGAACTTTCTGTGGGCGGGTTGGTGTTTGAACATGAAGACATGGCGAGCGTTCAAGATTTTAGAGTGTTGTATGTGGTAAAGCTGAACATCATATTACCGGAGAACCTATCTCTGACTCTCCGGCACACTATCTCACTCACGCAAAGGCTCTCTTTAGGGCATCGAGGCCTTCTTGTGCTTTTGTCCTGTTCACTATGCATATAGCACTGTCCTGAGTCGAGTTGATGATCTCGATATTCACTTTAGAGGCCGCAAGTGCAGAGAACACTTCAGCTAGAGTCCCGGGTGCATCCTCCGGAGAAGCAAAGTTCACGCCGATAGCAGCTATCTCCGTCATGAACGAGACTCCCTGCCCGCCGACACGTTCGCTCAGTTCCCGGCATAAGGGTATCACGTCATCGAGTCTGTCACGAGAGATCAGGAACGACATATCCGAGCGGCCTCCACGCATAGCGTTTTGGGTGACCATGCTGACGCTGACGGAATTTGCGGACAGGGTGCTGAAGATTTCTGCGGCTATACCTGGAACATTAGGCAGGCCAAGAAATACTACGTGAACACACTCATCGTTGAAGGATATATTAGTCATGAATTTATCAGCTCCATATATGTGAATGGGATTAGCGGGGAAATTGTATCACGCACAGGTTGAATCATTTCGCGTAAATTTTTGAGCCTCTCTCGCGAAAAGCGCAAGGCATTAATTTTGTGATGGTCTATGTTTATGAGCAGGCATGTTTTGTAAAATGGGTTTACAGAAATATTTATGCAGTACTTTCTTGATGATTGTGTGTGCAGATTATTACGTGTACAGGTATGTGTTCAAGGCATTCTATCACAAAATGTGTGGGCAGGTATGTATGCAGAGAATTATGTGTGTAGAATATTCTATATGGCGTTGTTGCACCTTGCGTGGTTCCTCCGTCCCTCATGTTGCCGAGATAGCAAATCTGAAGCTGATTCAGGTCTCTTACTGCTGCATTGAACTCCAGAGCCATAATTATGCCGTCACCTTGAGAGCTTGCGTGCATGTTTATGGTTGTCAGAGAAGACAGATCGCATTGATTCACGGGATAGTATAACAAGTTACAGCGACAACCCACAGGATAATATTCAGGCATATAGCGATAAACACTGCTGCTGAGAGCATATCCTTTCCGGCTTTGATGACTGGGCTGTATTCTTTGGTGATGAGGTCAAATGCTTTCTCCAGTGCGCTGTTCACCAACTCGAAGCACATAACCAGCAGCCACTCTCCGGCGATCATGACGCACCAGACCAGCGGCATATGCAGAATAACCAGAGCAATGCATATCACCAGAAACGTGAAAGCCTCGTACCTGAAGGCCTGTTCATGAACGAGAGCATGTCGCAGACCTTCAAGCGAGTATCTTGATGCGTTGATGATTCTGGATGCAGGATTAGCGTATAGCACGGAGTCCGGACTCCTTGTCGTACAGGAAACGGCCTGCATGTGTTCTTGGCCTGGAAGCGTCGAACTGTGGATTGATGATGCTTTTTCTGGGGTCGTATTCGTCGGTATGAACGCCAGTAAGATCAAGCAGTGTGTGGATGATGTCGTCGGTCATGTATGGCCTGTGGATGCTGTCGGAGATTCTGCGCTCGAGTTCGGGGAATGAGTCGGAGAATTTCTGTGAGAGCCAGATTATCATGGGGATCTCGAGGACATAGCGGTCATTGGTACCTTCAGAATGGCCTAGTATACTGCCGCCGTCAAAGACATCTTCGCCGTGGTCTGAAATGTATATGACGATCGCGTTTCTGTCCTGAAATCTGCTGATAATTTCGCTGACTATGAAGTCATTGTACAAAATAGCATTGTCATAATATGCTTGAGCTGTTTTCGCGGCTTCAGAGCTTCCTTCTTCCTGCTCAGGCTTGAACTTTGTGTATTCAGCAGGATACCTCTCGTTGTAACGCCCGTGTGTCCCCATGAGGTGAATCACGTAAAAGTTTTTGGCGTGTTCTGACTTCAGGGATTCATCCAGTAAGGGGAGTACTTTTTCATCGTATGGTATAGCATTCGTGAAGTCTTCCCGAAACTTCTCAATGAATATGCTTGAGCTGCACTGTTCAGAAAATAAAAACGTAACTTCACCTCCTATACGACGTTCTTGGTTTGAAAGCCATACACTATAATACCCAGCTTCCTTGAGAATCCTGAACAAGCTCGTATACTCGAACCATTTACCCAGATCACCATTGCTGTAAAACGTGAATATTTTCTGTAGTGATAGATGGGTTAATCCGTTCGGACTGATCACATCATCAAACGCATAAAGCCTGCCTTCCGCTTTGAGCCTCGTGAAGTTCGGAGTAGTCGGCAGGTGATAGCCGTATATGCCCATGTGTTTCCTGCCGGTTGATTCTCCGAGTACAAACACTACATAGGGAATACCGCTGTCATTCTTCGTTAAGCGTATATCTTTCGAGGCTCCCTGAAGTACTTTCTGCCAAGCTAAATTTATCTCATACTTTTTGTAGAACATTGATGATAATCTAGTCAGAGCAATAGACCGCATAGACCTCATGTTGTCTCTTTTGAAGTCACGGTATTCTGAAGCTATGCCTGCCGATGCTCCAGCCACAAGCAGAATCAGTAACAGTACCTTTCTTCTGCATATTACGGCGAACAGATATCTGCACAGAATCAGTAACACTATCACCGAAATGCACAGCAGCCACAAATCAGGAGAGAGCAAGTACATTTTCAGAAATTCTGTCCCCTCCCTAAAATTCGTCATAAGAATCGTATCAAGCATAACGTTGTTGATGGGTGCTTTGAAGTAATAAATCGCAAAGGCATCCACAGCAAACATACATGCACTTACTGTCAGAAACACAACTTTTACAGTCCGGATAATAGCGGGGAACTTTCTCAGGATAAGATACAGCAAAAGGTCAAGAATGAGTACAGTTAGGAATACGACCGATACATCACGCAAAAATATACCGATACCCTTGAGGAAATAAAACGCTTCCCTCTTGAAAAACTCTAGCGGCAATCCGCAGTACAGACAATTAAGAACTATCATCCAAAAGATAAATAATCCTTCACTGTCAAGCCAATCAGCTATAAAACTATAAAGATGGGGTCTGGTCTGGTCTGGTCTGGTCTGG
>JAFTBT010000049.1 GCA_017455085.1 Synergistaceae bacterium | reverse complement strand
CTGTTCAACGCCGAGATCAATCCCGAGGCCAAGGCGTTCTCGATCGTGATACCGCCGCCAAAAGTTACAGGCTCGCTCCACGTCGGCCACGCGTTCGACCACACATTTCAGGACATCATGTCCCGCACAAAACGCATGGAGGGCTACAGCGTGTTATGGCTTCCCGGCACCGACCACGCAGGCATAGCGACTCAAAACGTCGTCGAAAAGGCTCTCGCAAAACAGGGCATCTCCCGCTACGACTTAGGCCGCGAAGAGTTCGTCAAACGTGTATGGGAGTGGAAAGCAGAATACGGCTCTCGCATCATCAACCAGATGAAGAGACTCGGAAACTCCTGCGACTGGAGACGCGAACGCTTCACACTCGACGAAGGACTCTCGAAGGCTGTTCGAGCTGTGTTCGTCAGGCTGTACAAGAAGGGCTTGATCTATCGCGGCAAATACATCGTCAACTGGTGTCCTAGATGTGCTACGGCTATTTCGGATTTGGAGGTCGAGTACTCGGATCAGGAAGGCTGCTTCTACTACGTCCAGTACCCACTAATCGAGACTGACTGCGAAGAAAAATACATCCTCGTTGCTACAACCAGACCAGAGACGATTATAGGCGACGTTGCTATAGCTGTTCACCCGCGCTCAGAGAAATACAGGCACCTCATCGGCAAACATATACGTGTTCCCCTCACTGACCGCATAATCCCAATCATTGAGGACAACATGGTAGACCCCGAGTTCGGCACGGGCTGCGTCAAGATTACTCCTGCACATGACCCGAATGATTTTCTTGTGGGACTGAATCATGACTTAGAGCAGATTCAGGTCATAGACTCACGCGGAATCATGAACGAAAACGCCGGCAAATATCAGGGCATGACCATAGAACAGGCTCGCAAAGAGTCAGCAAAGGATTTAGAGTCACTTGGCCTGCTCGTGAAGACCGAGAAGATCACTCACTCTGTCGGACACTGCCAACGCTGCGGAACTACTGTAGAGCCGTATCTGTCTGAGCAGTGGTTCGTGAAGACAAAGCCCCTCGCTGAGCGTGGAGTCCAAGCCGTGAAGGACGGCCGTATACGCTGGGTGCCTGAGCAGTGGGAAAAAACATACTTCAACTGGATGGAGAATATTCGTGACTGGTGCATATCCCGGCAATTATGGTGGGGGCATAGAATCCCGGCGTGGGAGTGCAAGGACTGCGGACACATCACCGTTGCGGAAGTTGACCCGACAGAATGCGAACACTGCCATTCTCACAACATCCAGCAGGAAAGCGATGTGCTGGATACGTGGTTCAGTTCTGCACTGTGGCCGTTTTCTACGATGGGATGGCCGGAAAAGACTCCGGAGCTGGAATATTTCTACCCGACTTCGTTAATGGTTACGGGTTTCGACATAATATTTTTCTGGGTTGCTCGTATGATCATGATGGGACTTGAGTTTATGGGTGATGTGCCGTTCAGGGATGTGTATATTCACTCGTTAATCAGGGACGAACACGGCAAGAAAATGAGCAAAACCAAAGGCAACGTCATAGATCCCCTCGTGATGATCGAGAAGTACGGTGCTGACGCTCTCAGGATGACACTTGCGGCTTTGTCGGTGCAGGGCAGGGATATTTTGCTCTCCTCAACCAGAATAGAGACGTACAGATTCTTCATGAATAAGCTGTGGAATGCATCACGTTTCGCGCTCATGAATCTCGATGACGAAGTGAGGGATATTGACGTAAATGCTCTACACCTTCACGACAAGTTCATACTCACCCGGACTCAGGAGGTCGCCAAGAAAACACGTGAGCTTATCGACAGCTACGACATAGGCACGGCAGCAAGAGGCCTGTATGATTTCGTGTGGGGCGATGTGTGCGACTGGTATGTAGAGATGAGCAAGCCCGCACTCAGAGGCGACGAGGGAGCTGCACGCAAAGCAACGACTCAGGGAGTGATTGAGCATGTTTTCAGGACAGTGTTGCCGTTATTGCACCCGTTTATCCCGTTCGTGACTGAAGAACTGTGGGAGGCTTTCGGCTTCAACGCTGACGAAGAGTATATTATGCGTAGTGCTTGGCCTGAGCCTGTGAGAGAATACATGTTTGACGGCGTGATTGAGGACATGGGGATATTGCAGGACGTTGTGAGGAATTTGCGCAACCTGAGGGCAGAAGCTCATGTGCCGCCCCAGCAGAGACTCGCTCGTGCAGTGATACGTGTAGCCGGTGAGACCAGAGCCGCAAAGATTCTCGGTGAGAGCCTGAATCAGATCGAGAACCTGTGCAGAGTGGAGAGCGTTACGCTTGAGAGTCCGGCTAATGAATGGACACATGGGCCTTCGCTTTCTGGGATGAGCGGAGAGTCTGAAGTGAGGCTTCCGGTGGGTGATGTGCTGGATGTGCCGAAGGAGATTGCGAGGCTGACTCAGGAGATCGCGAACATCGAGAAGGCTGTAGCGTCGAGTCAGGCGAGACTTGGGAAGGCGGACTTTGTGGCGCGGGCACCTGCTGAAGTTGTGGAGAAGGAACGCACAAAAGTTGCTGAAGGTCAGGCACAGATTGAGAGATTACGTGCGAATCTGGAGAGCCTGAGCAGGTAAGAAACATACACGGAAAAAAGGCCTCTCTCTTGGTATTCAGGAGGGAGGATTTATTTTTGCTTTAGCGATAATAAACACTTGATTCTTGAAAAAAAAAAAATGAATTAAAATTACTCTGGCTATCACAACAAAATTCGTTAAGGAGGTTTTGCTTATGGGAAACGGAATTGCTGAAGTTCTAAGCCTAGTGCTGGAAGTGTTAAAGGACATGTTCGGAATTGAGTGGGTCAGAATCGGCATGTTCTTAATTCTTGGGGTCATTATTGGCTGCTAT